>JAJXVP010000155.1 GCA_021782055.1 bacterium
CTTGAACAAGAGCGCATTGGGTTTGAATGGATTGAACGTCAAATTTTCGCAGTTTCGTAGTCAATAAACGGAAACGGGAAGTCTACCAGATCCCCTGGATCAAAGTGTGTCATCAAGAGAATCTTCCCATTCGCTCAGGGTTGCCGACAGCCCGGCGGTCCACGTAGCATCTACCTTCGGGCGCTTCCTGACAAGGCCTTGATGAAGCCCAAGAGTACTTGAGATGATAACAACGTCTGGAGTCATAGCTTACCTCCTTACCGTAAGAAAATATTTAACGGACTCCAAACAGTCAATTGAAAAGCACGCGGTCCCGTCACAAGGGAGCAAAAATTGACCATTTGAACTAATTTGAATACTATTGAATGCAATTGAGTTCCCCATGACAAAGACCATAACAGTGCGATTGGACGAAAGTACCTACGAGATTTTCAAAAAGGCCGCTGAAGGTCAGAAAAGTACAATTTCGAACTACATAGAATATGCAACTTTAAGCTACACAGTTAATGAGAATGTCGTTGACGACTTAGAAATGAGTGAAATTCTTGCTTTTGAAGACCAAATTCAAAACGGACTTACGGATATATCTGCTGGAAGGTACAAGATCATTGGCTAAATTCAAAATAGCTGAAACCGAATTGAGGGAAAACACATTCTTTGGGCCAAATATTAAAAAGCTTAATGGAAAATTTAAAGAGCTTTTTCGATTCAGAATTGGAAATTTTAAATTATTTTACAAAGTTTTAGAATAAAGTTACTTGTGATGTCCATGTTCTTTTATTAAAAGCGCTACTGGAAAAGGCCGTGTGCAGGATAAATATGCTCCAGTCTTTAAGATCACCCCATGCTTCTGGCTGGCCGTAAGTTGTTGATTTCCATCAGCTTGAGCATCTTTCTTATTGGAAAAAAATCGTTTGGCGAATTTAACTCCAGAGCCTTTATTGGCTTCATAAGACTGGTACTTCATTCCGCAAAATCCCGAAAAAAGTCCTTCAAAATCTTGCCGATTTTGGAGCGTTCGTTACCGGTGATGTTCCCGATGGATTTAACGATGATTTCGGCGCTAACTGTAGCGAATTTCATCCGGAGTTTGCTGGGTAGAGGTAGTCCGGCTTCTTGCCAATCCGTCAACAAATAATCGCCAACTCGGGGCGGCCCTTCCATGTTGCTGGTAATGAAGGCTATGACCACGTCGCCTTGATTGTTGTAGTCGTTAGGCGATACGACCAACGCTGGGCGTTTTTTTGTACTGGAAAGGTCGGTGAAGGGAAACGGTACCAGTATGATTTCGCCAGGCTTATAGCGTGTCATAGATGGCGTCCGTTTCGTTGTCCCACTCGTCAAAACTTGCTTTGGACAATTTAAGGGCTTCCCATGTCTCGTTGGAAGCTTCTTCGGGTATAATGGTGACCAAAACCTTGGAATAAGTAATCTTTTCCGGGCTTTCACTCAACTTCACAACGCCATTTTCAAGAATACCGGGTATCGTCAACAGCATTTTCGCCTCCCTTTCACGTTAATTTCTTCCAAGGATCTTGGCGGGTTGTTTTTGTAGAAATACCGGGTAAAAGGGATTTCGTAGCCGACCTTGGTTTTGGGGATGATCTTTCGCATGGTCATCTCCTTTGAACTCTGGACTGCTTCTGGCTGTACACGAATGCCAAAAGGAGGGCACCGAAGGGGACCACCAGCCTCAGAACGAACTGCAGGGAGTCCTGGGAACCGGCGATGATCAGCGAGGCCGTGCCGACTAGAAAAGCGAGGCCCCACACTGCCGACAGCCGCCGATTGAGCTTGTGAAACCGGGCAGTGTTCCACACCTGTTCGGGGGCCTGTTCCCGGGCGTACGGCTCGGTGAAGGGCTTTCCGACCAGAATGGAACCAAATATGATGAGGGTGAGCGATCCGTGGGCCACCGCCTGCGCGTACCGTCCCCACGTAGCGATGTCACTGGGGTGAATTGCCCAGAGGAGCACGAGGAGCCCACCGAAGAAGACGGTGCCGATGACGTCGAACATATGTGTGCTGTGACGGGCGATCGACCTCACGAGGACGACCAGAGCAACTACTAGACCGATGGCGGCTCCCCAGTACACCCCTCCGAACCTGACGCCTAAGAGAAAGGCGACCCACGGGAAAAAACTCCAGATCAGATTCTTCATGATAACTCCTTCTCCTTTGTGCCGACCAGATAGAGGGAGATCAGTATGTGACCGTTGACAGTACTGTAGTGTACTGCGACCACGTTGCTAGGTTATAGCACGCTATTCGACCAAGTGACAACTTCGGCGGTCGAATCGTAGCTGATCCATTTTACAGGCCTATTTGCTGTGGTCTTAAAGTATGACTATATTATGATAGGAGCTTTTATGAAAAAGATTGCTTTTTTGGGACTGATGTTAAGTGGTTTGTTCTTTATTGGAACAGCTTGGGGAGAAAGCTTTGACGGGGCAAAAGTTGCTCAAGTGATGGATATTAACTATTCAAGTTTGAGAAAAGCCCACGAAGCCGTCGCTGCGCACGAGGATTACAACGCCGCAGCCGCATTCTACGCCATTGCTCACGCTGATAGAGTCTTGCTGGAAATGGATCCTCCGAGAGGTTCCAAGGCGGATTGGGACCATTTATTTCATCGTTTGATCGATACGGCACTTGAAGGTGTGGGAGCCGCCGGGGAACATAATCATAGTCGGCAGGTTGAACTTCTGAAGAAGCTTGAAGAGATTCGGAACGCAGGTCACGCCGAGTTCCGTTAAAATTGCTGAGGGGATGTCCCCTCAGTCGTTTACTTAGCTTTTTGAACAACTTCGTTGGTTAAGGGAAACTCTTCAAAGAATTCTTGAAGGTTGCGGTTCTCACGAGCTGAAAAGGTGCTGGCCTAAATGGAGTGGGCTGTTCAAAGTAGGGCCGATTCCGGGGTCTTTTAAGATACTTGAAAAAATCGAAAAGTTTTTTGAAGCAAAGTCTTAAATGCCCCAGTTATCAGGTTGAGCGCGCAGAAGACGCCCTGCGACTTCTCGACCCGACCCGGCTGACCTGTCGGTCAAAACCACTTTTTTGGAGGTGCCATCATGGTACAATTCGCCTACGACAAAAGAACTACTTTTTTGGGGGAGTTTCAACAGGCCCAGCCGCGTGCATCCAGGCGTCTTCACAACTGGGGAAATTTTAGCCCGAAGTTTGTACCTCCACAGCTCAATTCCTAAGAATTGAAGGGTTAAGCATTGAAGTTAAGCATTGAAATGTTACATATGAGTCGGCGCTGAAAGAGATTTCAGCGCTTTTTTTTACTCCAAGATCAAGTTTGTTTGAGTTGCTATTAACGAGGACATTCGAAATTCCGGGCCCTAGAGGAGTCAAAATCACGCAAAGTGATGATCCAATTCAGCGAATTTGAAGCTAGAAAACGGCGAATTTGATGCTCAAATTCGGAATTTTTTCGACGATTTTTCGTCGTGAAATCGTCGATTTGACGACAAATTATCGCGATAATTCGGAATTTTTTCGACGATAAAATTCCTGAAACATGATGATTCCGGTCAAACCTGCCATCGATTCCGGTTTGGTAAATATGGAAAAAATGCCAGTCTTAGCTGTTAGAAGTGTGAAATAACGGAGATTTTTCAAATTAAACTCGGTCCCCTCTATCAGGGATAGGTGAACCATAAGTTTGGTTAGCAGTTACGTCTTGAACAATGGACTATTCCATGGGTCAACAATCTTGACGCCAGTGGACTCAAAATCCCCAACATTCCTTGTCACAACCGTCATCCCGTGTACTAGGGCTGTTGCGGCTATCAGGCCATCGCGAATCGGCTTTGGGTTAGGAACGTGGAGTGCAGCGCTTTTCAAAGCTACTTTCTGGTCAATAGGAAGAATTCTTCCTACAAATGCCGGAAAAACCTGTTCATTGAGCCAATGTCGCAGGTAAGCTCCTTGGGACGGATTCTTACGCTCAATAAGCAAAACACCAATCTCTAACTCTTGGATGGTGACCACCGAAAGGTATAGGTCAGAAGCGTCTTGCGCTTGGGCCCAAGAAACTACATGGGAATCCGCATTCCCTTGGCTGGCTTTTCTGAGCTCCGAAATGACATTGGTATCAAGAATAAACATTACGATAAATCCGCTGGCCTAGCCATATCCCTCAAAACAACTGGCTCCCAATCAACATCGGTATCCATGCCAAGCAAATCTACAATAGAAACCTCTTGTCCTGTCAGCTTGCGGTACTCCTGGATGCTCAAAAGAACATGTGCAGGCTTTCCCCTCTCGGTGATGATCACGGGTCCTTTACTTGCCTCTCTTTTGGCTCTGCTGGAATTTTGATTGAACTCACGACTCGTCACGGTAGTTGTATTTTTCATACTAACCTCATTATACCTACAATACTACTTTATTTGAAATGACTCAAGAAAAATAGAGTAGTCCATGATGTAGGTTCCCATAAAGGACCCTGGCGCCGATGATCCTTCAGAAGCACGTCCGGGGTGCCTTGCTGGAAAAAGAGGCCCTCTCTCGTCTCACGGAGTCGGAAAATACCCTTTTCCAGGAACTGGTGAACCACAAGTTTGGTCAGCAGTTACGTCTTGAACAAGAGCAGATAGGGTTTGAATGGATTGAACGTAAATTAAGGAAAGTGTGAAATTCTTGCTTTTGAAAACCAAAATCAAATTAAGGTCGTCCCTTATGCGTCTCAAATTGTTGTTTGACCTAACTGAGTGAGGTATATTTACCCTATGGCAGAGTGGGTCAAAGCGTATTCGGACATTTTTATCAAATATCTTTTTGGAAGCCCCAATTCCAGCGATCTGCTTTTGTCCTTTTTGAACAGCATGCAATCCGCCCATGAGTTTCCGCTTTTGACCTCGGTGGAAGTCCTGAACCCGTTTAACCTGCAAACAGCGCTGACAGACAAGCTTTCTATCTTGGATATACGAGCCCGCGACCAAGATGACCGGCTTTACAACATTGAAATCCAGGTAACTTCACAGCGAGATTATTCTGAACGAAGCCTCTATTACTGGGCTAAGGTCTATTCTGGCCAGTAGTTGCCGGAGGGACACTTTAACACTCAGCTGGAGCGATGGATAGCATATTTAAAGAACGAAGGGAAGGAGGGTTATGATATGACCATACTACTGAAAGACGATCCTGCGATAGCCAAGGCGCATGAGAGGTACCTAGCTTTTACCAATGATGATCAGGCCCGGATGGCCTATGAAGCTCGAATTGCTTTTCAGCGGGACCAGCTTAGCCGTGAAGAAACGGCCAAACAACAAGGTCTTGAACAAGGTCTTGAACAAGGCATTGAACAGGGTAAGCTTGAAGGTAAGCAAGAAACAGCCCGAAACCTTAAGGCGATTGGTATGAGTATTCAGCATATCTGCCAAGTCACCGGATTGTCAGTTGATGAGATCGAAAAGCTCTAAGCTATTAGCTATACCCTTGGGCAATGGGATAAGCTGGTAAAGTTCCTGGAGCATGCTGAATTAACTCCCGATAATAATGTCGCTGAGAACGGCATAAGACCGTATGTCCTGGGACGAAAAAACTGGTTGTTTCATGGGAATGAAAAGGCTGCTGAAGCTTCTTGTCGCATCTATACCTTGATTGAGACAGCCAACGCAAATGGGCTTGAACCGTATGAATACCTCAAAAAATTGCTGACTGCTTTACCAGCGGTGGAGTCTTAAAAAAATTGGGATTTTTTGCTCCCTTGGAACTTATCGCCACTTGGGAAAAATTGACGCTTACTGGGAACCTCTAAAAATGCAAAAGAAACTTACCAAAATTTCAATCTAGGTTAAAATGCCTTTGGTAATGGAGGGATTTCTTAGAACTCTAAATTTCAAAATTTAGGTAAGGACTCACAATTAAACTTCTGACTTGAATTATCCGGCCATCCTGAAATAATTGACAAAGAAAGTGGGCCGGGTAGCTATTAAAAAAACTCCGCAGGACTCTTGAATGTCGCAGTCGTAAATAATTACCTGATGGCTGTCCCGCTTTTTTTTTCTTGGAGCAGAACAGGGTCAAGGTTGGGGGTTACAAGGAGAGTCTTTTGGTCTAAAACCCAACCGCCATTTTGGTCTGGGGTATACGACAACCGTGAATTGCCTGAAATCAGTTCGGCGGGGACTCCCTTAAGTGCACTCCTTAGGTCTTCAACTTTGGATGGCAACTGATTGTGCTGGGCTTGGTAATTTCGCACTAAAAGAGTGACATAAAGAGCCGCTTTCCGATCTGCTTGAATTTCATCGGCGAGAATAGGGGCAGAGGCCTTTTGAAAAGCTGTTAAAGCGTTTTCATATTGAGAATGTGATTTCTGTTCTGAAGCTTGTGCATCTTTGAGACTTGCGGCTAGTTTGGGGTCAGAAATGCCACAACCTGCCAAAGAGATACAAACCAATGAGATTAAAAGCAGTCGCATTTCTTACTCCTTGAGCGTAAACACGTGTTGTTCAGTCTGATAAACCAGAAAACCCGAAAAGGGTTGTGGCAAAGTTCCTAAGCCAAGAGTTTGACTATAGGTTTGTAGGTCCTCCACACCAGTGGGCCACGTTTGTCGCTTGGCATGATAATCCTGACACAACAGGTTTAAGGTCAATACGAGGTTTCGGTCCGCTTGTTGTTTCCAGGTAGTATCTCCAGAGAGCTGACTTTGGCGCTTTGCTAGACTGTTGATTTGCAAAGCACGAAAATATAAACGGTCCCGTTCGCTTTCTAGCTTTAGGATTTTTTGT
>JAJXVP010000156.1 GCA_021782055.1 bacterium
GAACGGTGTAGAGGATTTTGCCTTGTGGTGTGGCGATCTCGACCCGATACGCCCCCGCCCCCTGTACCCCGGGCCACGAGAACGAGAACTTAACGGGGTTGAGCGCCATCAGGGGCGTCGCGATTCCCAGAAGAAAAATAAGCCGCAACAGCAACGCGAACAGCCTGTGGGGAATGGGGTAGGAAAACACGGCGATCACGATTTACCTAAAGCCTCAATTTTCCATTCCCTGCCCGGAGTACCACGCCTGGTGTAGCCAACGTGTCTCACCTAACAATGGCCAGGTAACTTGGGCTTCCTGGCACCACGACAGCAATTTGGTTATTGGTGGCGTCATAGGCAATGGCGTTGGCGTTATTAATATTGAGACTCGATGCTAAACCGGTGGCCGGAGTGCCTGACGCAAAAGTTCCCAACACAAAGTTTACTGGCGCGCTACCCGTGAGAGTGGGGTTAAAGGTCCCAACATGGTAAAAATTAGATGCATCTGTATATAGCAGAAGATCTTGTGTTGAATCTTCCTGACAAAATGCTATACAGCCAGCTATACCAGACAGCGTCAGTGCTGAGCCCGTGGCTTCCCCTGTAGCGGGGTAAAATACTTGAAGTTGGTAAGAAGAACCATAAATACCAATTACTTGCAAAAAGAAATTATTGCTGGAATCTACGTACCCGGTCATCAATAAAGCTTGATCACTAGTGCTACTATAGTAAGGGTTAGAGCTATTTTGGTAATAAAAACCCAACCATGCCGGATTACCGGTGGTTTCGTAACAATTATAATATCCACCCCCAAAAACATTTGAACAAAGAGCGTATACTGTAGATGTTCCTGAGCCATAGGTCAATGAATGATAGTTAGTAGCTGTAACACGTGAGGCTCCGAATGTTAGCTGAGTCATCAAAAAATTACTAGAGGAAAATTCGCGGACACTCGTATCAGAAAACCAAACATATATCTGGTTTGGGGTTTGCGTCGTGTCGATGCTTATGGCTGAAGCGGAAGGAGTAGTCGTACTCAGGATCGTAGGTTGGGTTGCCCCCAGAGGATATTCCCATACACATGAATTTGCAGAAAAAGTAGTCGTCCCCACCACCCAAGCTGTGCCCGAGGTATCAAAGGCAACACCGAGTGGATTTAGGGATAGGCCATTACTAGTTAAGGTATAAACAGTTGCCCATTGATAAATGGTAAGAGATATGATGCTTGGGGTCGAGGAAAATTTTCCCGAGGAATCAAGGGCAACAACTGAAAGAGTGTTAGTCTTAGGATTTTCAGCCAGCCCCGTCACTGTGAGGTTAGTAGTCGTTGTCGTATATGAATTTCCCCCAACGGAAACAACGTACGTTGAGTCACCTGTTCCAGCTTTCCAGCTGAGGTAAGCTTGACCGTAGCCGGTTTGGGTCATGGTCACCCTTGTTGGTTGGCCTGGGATAACGGTCACCGTATCGGTGGTAGCAATATTTGCATCGGTAGTTGAGGTGAGTGTCAGGGTGTAGGTCCCTGGTGTGCTACTAGATAAGGTAGTAGAACTTCCCGAACCTGTTATTGTAAGACCAGAGGGGGCGGACACTGAAAAGTTTTGATCGGTGGAACTAAGATTTGACACCGTTACACCCGGAAGAGTTGAACTTGTTCCAGCGGTCAGGGTAAGGGGACTTGCCGTAATCGTAGGGGCTTTCAGTAAAACAGAACAAGTGGCCGACACCGCAGGGTTATCCACCGAAGTGGCCGTGATCGTGATCGCCTGGTCAGCAGTCACCTGACTAAAGGTGACAACGCCCCCCGAAACTGTAGCTGTCGAACTACTGCTGGTCCAGGTGAGCGCTTGGTCAGTGGCCCTCGCATTAAATGTGGGCACCAAGGTCAGGGTCGAGTCCTCGTCAACTGTTGCTGTACTAGAACTCAGCATTAAAGATGTAACGGGAATATACGAGGCTCCAAACGAGGACGCTGGTATCGCTACCGGCGTATTGGTGGTTTGATTTTGATAAACCGTAGCCGTATCAAACCAATAGGCGGTATCGGTTGTTGTTTGCGCTGTTAAGAATAGTTGATAGGTACCAACTACGGCAGACGAATTGATGTAGGTTGCCGTGACCGTGGGTAGTGAACCAGTGGTTGTTAGAGTCTGTGTTATCGTCGCGCCGTTGGGTCCAATCACTTTTAAGGTTAAACTGGGGATGGTTTGATCTGTCGGCACGGTAATCGAAAAGGGAATATTCAACGACCCGTTGCCAGTACCTGTGGTAATGTAGGTGAGGTCCACATTGATGGCTGATGTGGTGGGTAGATTGGCGGTAGTCGAACCATTGGCAACGACCGAGCCCGACGCTGTTCCACTGATATTGATCGAGTACGTTCCCGGAGCCACCCCCGAAAAAGTCGTCGATGTTGTTCCCATAGCGGCAGAAACCGTCTGGTAATAGGCAGAACCCGTCGTGGCCGGAATCAAGGTAATGGAGTAGGTATCGGGAGTGGCGTAGGTCGTTGGAACTAAGGCTCTTGAGCCGGGTAGGCTCCAGCTAATGGTGACTTGACCAGACGAACTACCAGAACTTGGGGAACCAGACGAAGAGCCGTTGGCCATTTGGGTGGGGTCTTGGCACCCCACGACCATCCCCCAGAAACATAACATCATGACGATGACAAAGTTTCGAAAATGGCTCTTCATTTCATCACCCTTTAGTTCACAACCACGTCAAGACTGCCGGAGTATGAGAGGTTGTTATTAAAATAGACTATGCAGGTCACGAGATTCGTCGTCCCGCCAGAATGCCAAACCCCTGGCGAAACTGTTGGCGTCCAAGAAGCCGAATTGGCCCCGGTAACCAGGTTACCGTTCAGGTACCACTGATAGGCTGTCGGGGTGCCGGCAGTTACGGTACAGGAATATGTTGTGCTCGTACTCAACCTAGCACTGCTGCTACCAGTGATTGTTACGGTGGGAATACTCGGTGTGGTCACGGTAATCCCCGATGCCGTTGAATTAGGCGTCCACTGAGCCGTCAAGACCAAATTATAGGGCGGCATGGTCACCGATTGACCGTCAGAATAACTCACGGCATTTTGGTCAACCCATCCCGTGAAGGTATACCCAGCTCTGGTAAAACTGTTCGTTGTTAATGTAAAGCTCGCCTGGGTGGCCTCGCTTTGCGGGGCCATCGTTCCCGTCCCCCCGTTGGCTTGGTAGGTCACCGTATAGCTGATTGGTGACCACTGAGCATAAAGAGTCAGTGACGTGTCGCCCATGGTGTAGTTTCCCACATTGCTATACGACGTGCCCGAACCATTGCTTTGAGTATTCCACCCGCTAAAAGTATACCCCGGCGGACTGGTAAACCCGTTTGCACTCAGAACCCCACTCTGGTTGGTGTATGCAGGTTCAGCTGGCATACTTCCTGTTCCGCCGTTGGCGTTAAAAATTATTTGAAGCTGGTTTGTCACCCATTGGGCATAGAGGGTCACACTCCCGGCCTGGACATCGTAGGTCCCCCCGAGGGCATACCCCACACCTGAACCATCGGCGCTCGTATTCCACCCCGTTAGGGTATAGCCTGCTATACTGTAGCCGCTTTGGGGTAGGGTAACACTAGTGCCTGTTGTCGTTTGTACAGCCGCAATACTTCCCGTAACAGTCGATCCATTTGGAGGATTCGAAGCATAGGTCAATGTTTGCACCGATGGCGTCCATTGGGCAAATAACGTAAGGCTCTGGGATCCCATGGTGATATTTTGACCAGCCGAATAAGCAACACCAGTACCATCGGCTTTGGTGTTCCAGTCAACAAAAGTGTAGCCTTGCTTTGATAAGCTGGAGCCTGTTTTAATGGTTGCACTTTGACCTATGGTGTAGTTTGAGCCGTCTGTCGGTACGGTTCCTCCATCGTTACCATTTCCAAAATACGTGATTGTGTAGGAGAGGGCTAACCACTGAGCATAAAGAGTAATATTGGCATTCTGGATTGTGATCAGGGACTGGGGTTGGTAATTAACACCACTGCCGTCTGCTGCTGTATTCCACCCGACAAAACTTTTTCCCAAGACGGCTAAATCGCCGGAATTGCTTAACACCACCGCCGATGACCCCGATAAATAATGATTTGGGTCACTTGGAATGCTTCCACTGGTGGCGCCGTTGTTGTTGTAATTGACAGTATAGGTAGACTGGGTGGTCCAGATCGCGTAAAAGGTGACGGGTTGGCCGGGGTATGCCGAAGGCAGTACATACGTGGTCCCGGGCGAATAAATGGTACCGCCGCTGGGCTGCAAACTCCACCCGGCAAAGGTGTACCCGCTGACTGACAGCCCCCCTGTATTCGATAACAGAATTACCGAGGCCCCTTCAGGGTAGCTATTCGTGTCTTGCGGAAGTACACCAGATGCAGTTTTGCCCTGCGGGGAATTGCTGTTGTAACCAACAGTATAGGGGGTGTACTGGACCCAATCGGCATACAAGGTCACATTCCCGGTCCCCATCAGAAATTTGCTGCCGGCTTGATAAAGGGTACCCAAGCCGTTGGCAGACGTGTTCCAACCCACAAAATACAACCCGGGTAAACTCAGATTTCCCGTGTTGCCAAGGACTGTTACACTGTCTCCCGTTTCATAGAACCCGTGGTCAACGGGAACCGTTCCTTTTAAACCGGCGGTCGTTCCTGAATTAATATTGTAATTGACATTATAGGTAGGGAAAACAGTCCATTGGGCATAAAGGGTCACATCGGAGGTCCCAATACTAAAAACAGCTCCCGGTTGATACGAAAGTCCGCTGCCGTCAGGAGCCGTATTCCAGTCATAGAAGTTATAACCAGATTTTTGGGGCTGTTGCGTAAAATTGACAGTGACTTGTTGTCCGATGACATACCCAGACGTGTCAGTGGGGACAGTACCTCCGGTATTTCCATTACCGTTGTAAACCACATGATACGTACTACGACTGGTGTCAGCCAAACCAAACGGATTTGTACAGCTAGAGAACGCTAGGATTGCCAGGCCAGCCCATTGAAATATTCGTCTGTGCCGCAATGTCCCCTCCCAAACTTGTACTAAAAAAAACAATAACTCCATTCCTAAAGTAGTTAACGTGAGATGGTCAATTACATATTCGTATTATATTCATTTTTGGTCAACATCTGATTAAAGACTAATTTCGACTAAATTTGTAATATTAGTAAAGTAGTTAACGGCTGAAGAGGAATATTGGCTAGAATTTCTCCAACCACCACTATCCCCAAAAAGACAAATTTGAGTTACCCGCGTTTTTGTGGGCTTTTTTAAATTCAAAATTCTTTTTCGATGATTTCACTTTTATGAGTAGTTCAGGTTGTTCAATCGCTGTAGCTAGTGAAATATGATAAAGACGAGATGGTATCGTGTTTTTGGACTGACACGAAAACTCGAGAGGGCGCCATTACTTGGCCCATAAACCACGTGGAGGTACCGAAAACAACGCCTCCTCACGCAACTGATAACTACTAAGAATGCTATTGGCCGCCAACAGTCCGGCCGTTGCGGCAGCTTCCATCAGCATCGCAGGGCGAGGCAGTTTAACCCAATCACCAGCAAAAACTAAACCAGAAAATGGGGTAACGACCCCAGGTCTATCCCGATAGAGTCCTGTATGCAAGGCGGTAAAATCTTTTTTGACTTGGAGCTCACTGTGAACAAGGCGAGCGTGGGCTAAGTGTGGCAGGTAGCCACAAGCTTCGTCCCAGAAGGTCTTTATCACAGCACTTTCTTCGAAGCCGTCAGGAAGAGCATAGGAATGGAATTCAAGAACATTGCCCCCTGTTTGTTGAGCCCACTGCTGAGCTGTTGGCTCGAAACGATGATAAAACGTGATGGAATCGAGAATTTGCCTGTGTTCCGTAATAATAAAATCACACAGTTGCTCGGCTCCCGGGTCAACCGGTCGATCAAGCCAAACTCTGAGCACGGCGTAACCTTGTGAAGGCCGAAGACTACCCAGAGCCTGGCGGAACTGAGCGTGCTCAAGCCAAGGGGTTTGTGACATCAAAGCTTTTGTTGAAGCCGCATCGCTGGCAACAACTACCTGGGCAAAAGGCTCGCTGTTGACCATAAAGCCTGCCTCTTCTGACGCTTGAGCTTGTCGAAGCTCGGTAACCGGTGTTTGCAAGCGAACCTTGACCCCTAGGCGGTCGAGTTCTAAGCGAAGCGGGGCTAAAAAGACAGTTTCGTAGTCCCCGGTCGGGTAGTCATAAATCAGCCCGCCATCGTGACTAAGAAAAAATGAATGAAAGCTCTTGAGGAGCTCGGCCGTAGACATGCGGTCGGGTGTTGCGAAAAAGGCTCGTGAAAAGCTATTGAACATAAGGCGCATGGAAGCCGGCAGACCCAGGGACTCTGACCAGGTTTGGTACGAGACCTCATCAAACTTTTCGAAAGTCTTTTCGGGATGAAACGCAAGCATCGACGCTAAACCGGCAAGTCGGGGGTTTTTTACAATGTCGCCCCAATGGTAGACCCCCGTTTTTCGCATGGACAGCAGGTTTAACACGGGGGTTTTTGAAACCCCATCGAAACGATACTGACTGCCGTTCAAGGCCAAAATTTGATAATCTTGAATCGAACGAAAATTTTTGCGAAGACCTAACGAATCTAAAAAGTTATTAAGATTATAATAGTGCCGAAAAAAGGCATGAAACCCATGTTCAACAAACTGAGTCTCTCCCTGAGGCAGC
>JAJXVP010000157.1 GCA_021782055.1 bacterium
GCCTCCAACAGCATCTCTTTTTTTATTGTTTCAGCCTCTTTTGCGGCGTCCTGCTTTACTCGCTCGGCTTTCTGCTCCGAAGAAGAAAGTTGGTATTTGGCATACAGCCATCGTACAATCCAACCTAGGAAAAGCCCGACAGGGAGGGTTATGATCACCGCTAAGATGACATTCATAAGCACTCCTGTGTGACTTTTTTGTCGTAAACGGATTATATAACAAATTTGTCAGCTTAGCAACCAGTTTTATGAGAAGGTTCGAGGGCGCAAGCGTGTCAAAAAGTCGTCGGGATAGGTTTTATAGCCAAACAGTAGCCAGGCTTGTGGTCCGTTGCCAAACAGGGGTACCAAACCAATCGCTTTAAGAAATTTTAAATCTCGGGGATGAAACGTTTGAGTCAGCAAGGAATTCTGTCCCGGACGCCCGTCAACAAGCTGAATTACTCTTTTGTTTAGGCAGAGCTGAACAAAAGGGTTGGTTGGCGTGAAATTTAAGAGGGATTTTCCAATATCGCTGAAACCTACACTGGCGCGAGCCGACCAATTGGGGGTAGCAAACTCGAGTAAAACCGCGCTGAAAGCCCCCACTTCAGTCGTAATCGCATTAAGCGCCTGGAATAAACCTGTTGGACCTAGATGATTGCCCAACAACCTTTGCCAGTCAAACGCACCAGGCCCCCAGTGCCAATCCCAGACAATCGCCTGAGGAATATAATCATCATCCTGCGTGAGGCTGGAATTCATTAAAGGTGAATCTGCGGGAGTAGTTACCTCTTGAATCAAGCGGCCAAGTTCAGTATCGGGAGTTTCGTTCCCTTGAAAGACTTCCGGTTTAAGGACGACAACCTCATCTTGCTCGTCAAAAACTTCTTGAACAAGGCCCCAGGAGGCTTGAATTTCATCCTCGGAAAAAGCCCGAATTTGCTGTTCTGGGGCTAACTCCACGATTTCTTCTAGCTCACTGATCTCGTCCTCGGCTTCAAGTTCTTCAAGGGGCAAGAACTCCAGCGGCTCATCTTGAGGATTCACGATGGTATTCCTTATATTTTCAGCACTACGACTTCCGTTAAGTAAACTTCCCGGTCCTGGGGAAGTTGACGAAAAAACACTCTTGACTTCTTGTGGTAATTCTTCAAGGACGGCATCGCCCTCCGTCGCCGACGGCAAATCTTCGGGCGGTAGTTCCGAGCTGGCTTGGACGTCACCAAGTTCTTCTAGCTCCTCGACTTCTTCTAGCTCCTCGACTTCTTCTAGCTCCTCGACTTCTTCTAGCTCCTCGACTTCTTCTAGCTCCTCGACTTCTTCTAGCTCCTCGACTTCCTCTAGCTCCTCGACTTCCTCTAGCTCCTCGACGTCTTCAAGTTCTTCAAGTTCCTCAAGCTCTTCTACTTCTTCGGCCTCATTGGTTGCTTGAGACCGTGCTTGCGGTTGCCGCTTCGGCGCAACGGAAGTCTGTTTTATCTCGGAAACCGTATTTGTCGCCGAAAATCGAGCGAGAGTCTCTTCTAAAAGAGTTTCCAGGCGATGCCAATCTATACTAGCTGGCTGAACAGAGGTTATAGGTGTAGCCAAAGAAGTCTGAAGTCCAGGGGCTTTTTCTTGCGCACCAAGAATCGCTAAAATCTCGGACCAACTTTTGTCTATATAATCATTTACCCAGGTTCTATCCTGCCGTCTAACTCTCCCAATATGGTGCCGAATATCATCTTTTATTCGTGTCGACTGTCTCTCTAAGGTTTCACGGATCTCTTGAAGCTTTCCCTGCTCCTTGAGATCAAGATAATTTTTAACAATCTGCAATTGAAAGCGTTTAATTCGGCGGCTGACCAAAGAAAGCGGATCTCCCCGCCACGTCGTAACCAAAAAAGCGACAAGAAAGAGCACGCTAAACAACGAGACAAGGATGATATAACGGAAGAGTTTCGAGACATGGAGGAGGTCGGCGGGGACTATGATACCAGGCATGGAAAAGGAACCCTGTTTCAGGTTCTTGGTTATGAGTACAACTTTTTGATTGGCCTGATCACTACCCAGAAGCTGAACGCTAGGCCAAATCGCTTTTTCTTTCAATTGAATAATCCGGTTTAGTAGTTGCTGATCGGGAGGTCCTGAGGCATAAAAAACTGGGGTCTTTGCGTCTGCGAGAAAAAAATCTTCATCATAACCAAGAAGCTTGGCCCGAAATAAGGAATCACGAGCATCTGCAATGTTCACTTTCAGAATAAAGAAACCGGAAATTTGTGACTTTGTGTCGGTCCAAGGTAAAGTAAAAAGAAACTGCCGGTCAGTGGAATCGTACAAAAATAGGTCAGGCCTGATTTTTACGTCATCCCTCACGTCCTTCCACGGGTTCGGCAAAGGAAAATCTAACAATCGTTTATATGTGATACTATCTCTGCCCCTAGCTAGAACATCGGAATCCAAGCTTGAAAAATGGATTCGATCGACCGCGTCATCAACAAGCCGAAGAGAGGCCCCTGCTCGGTACTGATCAAGAAAATCTTGGACAACTTGATACCGGTTAAGAATTTCTTCACGGGTTTGCGTAGGGTTAAACACCCCTAAGAAAACTTTTGAACGAATAAGCTCTTCGAAGGACTTCTCGGTTTGGCTTTTCCATTTCTGAAGAGCCAAAGAATCCTGCATCAACTGCTTTTGATAATCCAGCACAATCCTTGGGGTATAAAACTCTGCCTCAATCCACGAAAACATGTGTCCGAACGAGATTACAGTTAAGCCTGTAAACAAAACAGAGGAAACAAGTAAACTGACGGCGAGACGAATTACTAATAGCATAAAAAAAGGAGGCCACAGTTGTGCCTCCTCTACCATCGGTTGAATTTGAACAAATATTAACTAAACCTAAGCTCAGGCCTTTGCTTCTTCCTTCGCAACTTTAGCCTTAGAAGCTCGTTTTGCCTTAGGAGCAGCTTCTGTGGCTTCAGCCTTTTCATTTTTCTCCACTGCCGGGCTCTCAGCAGGAGCCTTTTTAGCCTTTGACGATTTTTCTTCCGGAGCAGGCTCAGCCGTTACTCCCTTCTGAACAAACTCCAAAAGAACCATTTCAGCAGCATCGCCAAAACGTTGGCCCAATTTTAAAATCCGAGTATAACCACCAGCTCTGCTTACAAAGCGTGGGCCAATATCCGAAAACAATTTCTTTAGGATTACGTCATTTGTAATCGTCTTGGCAATTTCTCGACGATTATGCACTGAATCTACCTTCGCCCGAGTAATCATTTTCTCTGCGGCGCGACGTACTTCCAAAGCCTTCGCTTTTGTCGTAGTAATTCTTTCATATTTGAAAAGAGAAGTTACCATATTTTTTAACAATGCTCTTCGATGACCGGCCCTGCGGCTCAACCGATTAAAACCTGTCTTGTTGTTCATACAGCATCCTTATTCTGTTGAGCGATTTTCATCGCTTGGATAATTTGTGAAGAATCAGACATACCAAAAGACAAATTTCGTTCTTTTAGCTTTTGCTTAATTTCTTCCAGACTTTTCTTACCGAAATTCCTGGTTTTAGCAATGTCATCTTCTGATTTCCTAATAAGCTCGCCTATGGTCTTGATATTAGCATTCTTGAGGCAGTTGCTAGAGCGCACGGATAGCTCTAGATCTTCAACAGGAGTGTTCATCAAAGCCTTAACGGCGACCTCATCTTCAGTAATTTCAGAATCACCTGAAACATCATCTTCATTAAAATTTATAAAAATACTGAAATGATCTTTCGCAATTTTAGCTGCTTCCGCCAAAGCATTTTCAGGCGAAATAGTTCCATCGGTCCAAATTTCAATAATTAACTTATCAAAGTCGGCCCTTTGCCCAACTCGAGTATCCTCGACAGAATACTTTACTTTGGTTATGGGAGAGAAAATTGAATCGACGGCAATCGTATTGACCACCTCAATACTCTTTTCATGAACCTCGGCTGGTACATAACCCCGACCGAGATCAATCTCAATCTCAAGCTCGAGGTGTGCCTCAGCGGTCAGGGTAGCAATGTGGAGATCCTTATTAATGATCTCTACGCCCCCCAGGCACAAATCAGCACCGGTTATCGTCTTTTTGTCCTTGCCCTTTACTTCAAGAAGAATCACAGTCGAGTCAACTTCACCGTCAATTTTAATTTGAAGATTCTTCAAATTGGCTAAAATGACCGCTGTATCTTCAACAACTTCAGGAATAGGTTCAAATTCACTCGACAAGAGATGGGGCTGACCATCGTTCTTGTAACTTGTAATACGAATCCCGGAAACGGCATAACCTTGAATCGAAGATAAAAGAATTCTTCGCAGTGTATTACCGATAGTGTGGCCGAATCCTCGTTCAAAAGGATAGGCTATAAATTTTCCGTAATTGGCATTCAATTCACTTTGTTCAAAGTGCAAACCTTTAGGACGTTTAAAGCCCTTTAAAAGATTTTTCCTCGCCATTTCAACTCCTTCAATGTCCTCAGCATACGAAAACGACCGATCTCTGCGACCGGCCTTTCCAAGAGTCCTCTCAACTCAGAACATCAGACGCGTCGACTTTTCCGAGGACGACAACCATTATGAGGAATGGGAGTCACATCATGAATGCTCTTAACACGAAAACCCAAAGCACCCATGGAGCGAATCGCAGACTCACGTCCTACACCAGGGCCCTTAACGTAAACATGCAGCTCTCTAAGACCAAACTCTTTGGCTTTATTAACAGCAGTTTCAGCCGTACTTTGAGCCGCGAATGGAGTTGATTTTTTAGCCCCACGAAATCCCAAGCCCCCAGCGGAAGCCCAAGACAACGCATTGCCACGCATATCCGTAACAGTAACGATTGTGTTGTTGAAGGTAGCTTGAATGAAGACATTACCTTCAGAAACAATCTTTTTTTCTTTCTTTTTCTTAACCTGTGCCAAAATATGCCCTCCGACTTAGCTCTTCTTCTTATTGGCAACGGTCTTTCGTTTGCCCTTTCTTGTTCGCGCGTTTGTTTTTGTCCGCTGTCCCCGAACAGGTAACCCTCGTCTATGCCGTAAGCCACGATAGCAACCAATATCCATCAGGCGCTTGATGTTTAAAGAAACCTCAGAGCGCAAACGACCTTCAACAACATAGTCGTTTTCGATGACCTTTCGCAATTCATTGATCTCTTCCTGATTAAGATCGTTTGCCTTTTTATTGGGATCAATCTTTGTAGTCTGGCAAATTTTCGTTGCCGAAGAACGACCAATTCCAAAAATATAAGTTAAAGCAATATCAATGTGTTTATTGGGAAGGTCAATTCCCGCAATACGTGCCATATAAATCTTCCTTACCGTTGTCTTTGTTTATGCTTGGGATTAGTACAAATGATACGCAAAACGCCAGCACGACGAATAACTTTGCACTGATCACAAATCGGTTTAACACTGACTCGCACCTTCATGGTTTCGACTCCTATAAGTTCCTTGAACGAATTTTGCCTTTTTTAGCAAAACCTTCGTGATGGTGCATCCGAAGATGCCCTTCAATTTGATTCATGGTGTCCAAGTCAACACCTACAAGAATCAAAAGTGATGTTCCGCCCATGATATACGCCAAAGCCTGAGGAAATCCAGGTATCCACATCACAATCAATTGAGGAATAACCGCAATCAAGGCGAGGAACAATGATCCAGGCAGAATAATCCTATTCAGAATCCTTGTCAAATGCTCTTCCATTTTTTCTGAACGTATACCCGGTATGGACCCGCCCTGCTCCCTGATTTGCTTTGAAATTTCGATCGGATTCAAAGTTACTTGTGTATAAAAGTAAGCAAAGAATATGATCAAAAGTGTATAAATGGTTAAGTACGGCCAATCATGGGGACGTAAAAAGTTGGCCACAGAAGCTAACCACGGAACAGCCGCTCCCAAGTTTCCTGCAATTTGCAAAGGAAACATTAAAAACGAGCTAGCAAAAATAATGGGGATAACACCAGAGGGGTTTAACTTAAAGGGAATGTAGGTATTCTGAGCCCCAAACATTTTACGACCAACAACCCGTTTGGCGTAATGCACAGGGATCTTTCGCATACCCTGCTGTTCAAAGATGACCAGCGCAATAACGCCAACAAAGAGCAGAAATACAAGGATGACGAAAACAGGGTTAAGGTCACCGCGTTGAATAGCTTGAAACATCTGGTATACAGCATCAGGAATTCTCGCGACAATACCCGTAAAAATCAGCAACGATATACCGTTTCCAACCCCCCGTTGGTTAATCTGTTCACCAATCCACATTAAGAAAATTGTACCAGTGGTGACAGTTAACATTGCCATTAAAACAAACGACCATTGAGGAATCGAAATTGCGTCAGGAATTTGCTTAGCAAGCTCTGTGACAGCGTAGGACTGAATCAAACACACCAGAACTGTTCCCATACGGGTCCAGCGCTGAATCTTTTTTCGCCCGCCGTCCTCTTCTTGAATTCTTTTCATGCGCGGGAAAACCACTACCGCCAACTGCATGATGATCGACATGGAGATGTACGGCATGATTCCTAACATGAAAACCGAGAAGTTGTGAAATGCTCCTCCCGAAAAGAAGTCAAAATAATCAGTTAGCGAAACTCCGTTCGATTGCTGGTGCGAAAAGTAATTCTTTAAGGCTGTCGCATTGATTCCCGGAATGGGAAGTACTGCCCCCAACCGGAAAACCA
>JAJXVP010000016.1 GCA_021782055.1 bacterium
CCGGGGAGGCCCTGCAAATCTACCAACGAAGAAACGAGACCCTAAGAGCAGCCCGCGAAGCCAATCCCGGCCGATGGAAAACCGACCGAATCCGAACGTACCGCCAAGCAGCTGTTCATTCTTACTGTCGCCCATTCCCAGTAGCTTCCTGATCATTGAAAGACTGCGAAATCTATCTTGACATATTCCGACTGGCGTACCACTTAAATCGAGTAGGCCGGGGGAATTTCACCCCCAGCCTCTCACAGAACCGTACTTGATAGTCTCCCATTATACGGCTCTTCATAACCGTAAGCAAGAACCGTGACAAAGATAATGTCTGCTTGAAGCAGGTTTTGGATTTTATTCGTAATGAGTCCACATTCTTAGTATACGTACTGTATTTTCTTTTTCAAATACTTCATATACTAGTCTGTGTTGGATATTTATTCTTCTGGAATAAGCGCCGGAAAGATCACCGATAAGCTTTTCATAGGGCGGATGATTCTGATAAGGGTCTATTCGTAAAATATCAATTAATTTTTTTGTTTTTTCTTTTAGTCCTGAATGTTCAATTTTTAAGGCATCTTTTAAAGCATGTTTGGTATAAACAATATTCCACATTACCAGTTAAGTTCCTTTGAACTTTCTGATAATGGTTCTTGCATTCCTTCAATTATTGACTCTCTCATACCAGGAATTGATGTTAAATATAAGGTTTCTTGTATTGAATTCCAATCTTCTTCAGAGAGCAAAACAGCGTTGTTTCTTTTTCCAGAGATAATTACAGGTTCATGTGACTCATTTGCTTGATCAATGAGACGATAAAGATTGGCTCTTGCATCACTTGCATTTAGAATTGTCATTTAAAAGCTCCTTATTGTATTGTACGCAATTACGTACGCAGTGTCAAGTTTTTTATTTTCCCCCCCCAGCCGCTCACAGAACCGTACGTGACAGTCTCCCGTCAAATGGCTCTTTATATCCCTTCCTTTGCAGTAGGTTTTAGCAAGGCCCGACAGGCTCATCCCGTTGACGGTTGGTCCTCTCAGGTCAGCCTGGTTATGTCGGTCCCTTCGCTCCATCCCCCTTACAGGAACTTCAACACTACTACGAACCTATCCGTCACTGTGCTTCGCATTAGTAAACGCCGTCTTTATGCCGGAGGCCATCCATCCAGTAACCTGGTCTCCAGAGGAACTGAATTCTTGCCCAAGATTGAAGGCAGCTTTTGACGAAATCGTTCACCACCAAAGACTCTTTATCCCAACGAAGTTTGCCCTCAATTACCTCGCGTATCGAGCCGACGGCAATTTCAGCAAGTTCAGGTACAACGCGACCAGATTCTGGTTGAGACAGGGTGACACGAACTTTATCATGAATTCGCTTAAAACTTCAGAAGCTTTTTGGCGTCCGTTCTGTTGGTGCTTCCCAGGGTCCTAGTACACCGCGGGGTGATCCCGTGGAAGATGAAGCACACCGCAAGACTACTCAAGCGCCTGAGGCTGTTGGTCGGTCCAAACGGTGGCCATTGTCGGGGTGGATCATCTGCTGTAACCCGTATTCTCGGAAAACCTTCTCGAATATAGGTTGTCACGAAATTGGCTTCCCCTACGGTAAGTCTAACAACATTTCTAAAAAAGTCGAAACCACCCTTTCCGCTTTGTTTATTTTGTGATATCATGACGTCATGAAATCAAGAGGTAAACTGTGGCGAAGAAAGACAGCTCACACGAAAAAAAGGGTGATGACAAAAAGGGAAGGAAAAACACGTCCCTTAGGCTTGAAAACAGGATGTTGAAAGCACTAAAAATCCTTGCGATTCAAGACGGGACGAGTGTCCAACAGATCATAGAAACTTTGATCTCTGGCTATCTGACTTCAAGAGGTGTGAAATACTCTGAACCGATCGATAAGGAACAGGAGTAAACCTTTAGCGAAGGAACGCTTTTTTCTCCTTAATCGGTTTCCGGATAAATCGATCCGATTGAAAGCTTTGCCCTGTTAAGAAAGTGACGCGTGGTCGTCATATGAGATCTATTTTTTAAGGAGGAAAGTATGTCCAAGACATCGAAACTCATCGAAGCTGCTGCCCGATGGAGGAGCAAACATGCTGACGAAGGGTTGAACCTTAAGGGGCTGGAAGAAGCCTTTGCGAAATACCAAGAAGCGAGAGGCCGTCGCGACGATCTAAAGTCTCAACTCAAAGTCGTAAAACAACAAAACCGCCAGCTTTCTCAGGAAGTTGTGACAGTTTTCAAAACCGTGAAATCTGGTCGCAAATTGGCTGTCGAGGCTCACGAAGAAGCCTTACGACTAGAAGCCAAGAAACCCAAAGAAGAGGCAAAAGCCATAGCACAACCGGTCGTTGCTGTTGAAGCAACTAAGCCAGTCAAAAGAACCAAAACGAGAGAGACAGTCGAAAAATGAGTGTCGTGGCTGTCTACAACAGTAAGGGTGGAGCCGGAAAAACTACATCGACGGTCAATTTGGCCTGCCTCAGTGCCTTAAGTGGAGTTCGAACCTTACTGTGGGATCTCGACCCCCAGGGAGCTGCGTCGTTCTTTTTGCAGCAGGACAAAGGGCTTGAACATTCTGCGCGGAAATTGGTGACGGGCAAACAGAATTGGAACGACGAGATTCTTGCCTCCGAGATCCCCGGGTTATCCCTCATTCCTGGAGACAGCCGTCTGAGAAACTGGGACATCCTCTTAGAGGAACATAGCCATGCCAAACGGACGCTTGCCGATTGGTTGAAGCCCCTCCGTGAGGAATTTCCTGTAATCTTTCTCGATTGTCCACCAGGAATGACCCTCCTTTCCGAAAACCTTTTCCGTGCCGCTGACCTTATTTTGGTTCCGACACCGCCTTCTGTATTGAGCTTTCGTACCTTGGAAAAGATTAAGGAGTTCTTGGCTTCCTCAGACAAGGAGGCACCCATTTTATTGCCTTTTTTCTCAATGGTCGACCGCCGAAAAAAGTCACACCGGGACTTGATGACAAGTTTACCAAAAGGATTCCTCCAAAGTTCAATTCCTCTTCTTGCGGAAATTGAGCGTATGGGCGAAGCCCCTCTCCCCTCCGTTTTGATCAAAGGGGGCCGTTCTGCTGAGCTTTATGGCACACTTTGGGCCGAGATTGTGACTTTTCATCTTAGCAAGCTATGAACTTTTTTCATCGTTTTCGACAGCCAAAAAGTCACGAGCTGGAACGTTAATGACGAAAAAAGCCCCGTGAGGTTCTAAGTTTCCTGCGCTAAGGGTTCCGCCCCAGGTGTGGACGACAATGTTTTGGATGATATAGAGGCCGAGTCCTGAGCCGTCATGGTCTCGGGCAGTCGTGAAAAAAGGTTCAAACAGCTGATTGAGGGCCGATGGTGGAAAACCTTCGCCATCGTCCTGATAACGAAAAACGAACAGCTCGGCTTCGACGTCAAACTGAACTTTGACCTTGCCGTTTTTTTGTGCTTTCCAGCCGTGAACTAGGGTGTTCTGCACAAGGTTTGTCACGATTTGAGCCCAATGACCAGGATTGCAACGGATTTTCAAAAACTCAGGGCCCTCAATTTTCCAATGCGCATCGAACTTTTTTGTCATGGGGTGCAACGACCCTATGACGTCCTCGATGTACGACTTGAACACAAAAGTTCGTACTTGGTCAGCGGATTGATCAACTGCGACTTTCTTGAAATCCCTAATAAAATTGGCGGCCCGTTCAAGGTTAGACTGTAGAATTTCCAAACCAGTCAAATATTTCTCAGACCATTCCTTAAAACGTTTGTGACTGAGTTTACCGTGTTCAAGGTCGTGTTGCAGCTTATCGTACGCTGCCCGAAAATAACTTGCGGCTGTTACGGCGTTTCCCAAGGGAGTGTTAACCTCATGGGCTACCCCAGCAACCAAGCGCCCTAAACTCGCAAGCCTTTGCGATGACTCTAAGGACCGGCGAACAACATTGAGTTCATTCAGGGCCTTTCTCAACTCTTCGTTTTTTTCTTCCAGATGGAGGGTTCTGGTTTGAACCAACGCCTCAACGGCACGGTAATCTGCGGCCCATGTTGCCGCAAGCGATTGAATGGCTAGAGTTAGGCTACCGATTTCATTTGAAGGTAACTCAAGTGTCTCTAAGCCTTTGAAGTGACCGTCAATGCCAGAGGCTGCTCCCGAAAGGCGAACCAACGGTGCAATAACGTTTCGTCGTAATCCCACAACGAGGAGTAACCAAGTTCCTCCAAAGATGAGACAAATCATGAATCCAACGATACCTACCAAACTTAGGGCCTGCGCCGATAGATTTTCGAAGGAAAAATGCACCTCTAGCGTACCTACGATTTTCGGAATTCGAAGGGGTAGCGTTATGACACGATCGGTGATCCAATCTGTGGGTTTGTCATGCCAGCTCAGTTCATACAAGATCGTGCCGTTCGGCATACGGACAATCAACCGCGTCAACTTGACGGGAGAATTCGAGGACAAAGCGCGAGCTATTTCGCGGTCAGCTACTTCCTTTTGCGGGTTTTCGAGATATCCCAGAGCAACTTGTTCCAGGTAATCGGTCCGAGATTGAGCCATTTTCGTCCCAAAATCGAGAAAGTATCTGAAAACTATGGCATAAGTCAGAACAACCACGCCCGAGGCAGCCAAACCCAGGATCAGAGCTAAATAGACCGAAAGTTGAGCCTGGAGTCCCTTCATGGAATCAAGCCCCACTCCTGAACAAGACGTTTTAGAGACTCACGGTTATCCATCATGATCTCAACGATTTTGGGGTCGAACTTGTGGCCCTTTTCGTCTTCAAAATACGTCAGAATATCTTCGAAAGCCCAAGCTTCCTTGTACGATCGGGGATAAAAAAGTGCATCAAAGACATCGGCCGCCGCCGTTATCCGACCCGAAAGCGGTATAGACTCACCCGACAGGCCGTCAGGGTAACCGCTTCCATCCCAGTGTTCGTGGTGCGAACGGGCAATCTCGGCCGCAACGGCCAAGACTCCTTTGCGATTTTTTAATAGCTCCCAGCCCGAAATCGTATGATGAGCCATAATCGCTCGTTCCTCTTCACTCAGGGGACCAGACTTTCCCAAAATGGAATCGGGTACCGCAACTTTTCCGACGTCATGCAAAGCTGAAGCCAAACGCAGAGTTTCTACCCTTACGGGTAAAAATCCTAATTGGCTAGAGATCCACGCGACAAGCTCGGCCACTCGTCGGACATGTTGGCCAGTTTCTAGCGACCTTTGTTCAACTAGTCCGCCAAGGGCGTACATAATTTCTTTCTGAGCGTTTTCAATTTCCAAAGTTAGGGCCAAGTTGTGGTTGGCCAAAGCGGCGTTAGAGAGAAACACCTGAAGCATTTGCCGATCTAACTCCCCAAAGGGTGAGTTTCCCTCGACCACCACGAGATTCTGTCTGCCTTCGGGGGTTGTAAAAAACTCTACGAAAAACTGGGACTCGAACAAGCCTTTTCGGAGTTCAAGGGCCTTACGAATGACTCGGTCGAGCTCATCCGATATCTTGGCGTCCCACAGACTTCCTTTAAGGGAATGAAAGCGACCCGTTGCCGCCAACACCTGAAGCCCTGCCCCCTCAGGCTTAAGGGCGATAGCGTCCGTGTGCAAATACATTGAATGTTCATCCAGACGGAGCAAGGAAGTAAGCTGTAAAAGCAGGCCTTCATAAAAGGCGTCCCAGGAGCGATTGCTGAACAAATAGGCACTGGCCGCCACGATCTTGCGAAAGCCTTCACGGCTGCGTTCGAGGGCGAGTAATTCCTGGTAACTCCGTAACGCTACGGTCACGGCAGTAAACAATTTGAGCTGTGTGAGCTCAGTTTTTGCTTTGTAGTCGTTGATGCGGTACCGGGCGATTACTTCGCTTTCGGGAGCAATCCCCGGCTGTCCCGTACGCAAGATGATACGTATTAGCTGATTACCATTATCTTCCCGTATCCACTGTACGAGGTCTAGACCAGCCGTGTCGGTTTCCATCACAACATCTAACAGGATGAGGGCGAAGTCATTTTTTGACTCGAGCTCGCTCTGGGCCTCATGAGCGGAATAAGCACTATGCAGTTCCAACTTTCTTCCGTCAACTTCAAAGTCTGACAAAATAAGCTTGGTAATAGCATGGACTTGATCGTCATCATCGACGATCAAGACTTTCCAACTTGGAAGGCTCGTTTTGAGACGCGTTTCAACGGTTTCGTTGGTCAGGACGTAAAGCTCAGACATTTGCTTAAAGTATTTGTCACCCCGTATTGGATCTAAGTTAGTTTTGTATGAGAAAATGATATTTCTGAATCGCCCCGGGTCGATTCAACCAAGTTTAAGAATTGACATCTCGAAGCTCTTGGACTGACTCGCCGCCATGTGCCAGGAACTTTTTTGCCCCCGAAGAGCTGAAAGGGATCAGACCGTAGTGGATAGGAACGGTAATCCGTGCGTCGATAGCCGTCTTCGCGGCCAGCGCGTCCTTCCAGTTCATGGTCGCCAAACCGCCGACAGGGATCAAGGCAATGTCGGGCTTCAAGCCGGTCATTTCGGGTACCAAGTCGGTGTCGCCAGCGTGGTAGACGCTGATACCGTTGGGCATTTGTAGAATATAGCCAACGTAATTAAGACGGCGGGCGTGCATCGGCTTCCTGACGTTGTAAGCAGGAACGGCGGTGACCGTAAGTGTTCCGACTTGCTTTGTTTCGCCGGGTCTGATCCCTACTGTCGAAATTCCACGATCGGTTTTGTTTTCGCGCATCGACTCCGGTACCACGACATGGGTGTCCGGTCCCTTCAGGGTTCGAATCAGTGCCGGGTTGAAGTGGTCGCCGTGAACGTGCGTGACGAAGAAGTAGTCAGCGCGAGGAAGACCGACGGCTTTCTTAAAGGCGTCGATGTAGACGACGATGCCGTCTTCGATGCGAATTGCAGACTGACCGAGACGGACCATGTGAGCGTCGATCCAGCTCGACAACTCCCGTGGATTGAATTTATTTTCCATCTTTGCTCCTTTTTTTTACGATGAAATGGCGTTCTTTACGAAGAAATGGCGGACTCATTACTCCTTGAGGCTCTAAGCGTACGGTCGGCCAAACTCAAGGCTAGAACAGCAAGACTGGCGAACACAAAAAGCCAGCTCATAATCCATAGTCCTTGATCGTCAACCTTCGACCGAAAAACGACTCCTGTGATTGCGGACGATCCGATAGAACCGAGGTAGGCGAAGGTTCGAAAAAGGCCTGCTGCCGTTCCGATGGTCTTGGGCGGAGCTTGGGTGTAGAGAGCCGTCTGATTGGCGACAGTAAAGAGCCCCATGACCAAGCCAAAGGCAAGCATGACTGCCGCAATGAAAAGGGCCGAGGTCCCTTCACTGAACATCAAGACTCCAATCGAGCCCGCGGCCAGAGCGATTCCCGTTACGATGAGAGGACCCCTGACAAGGTTCCTCTGCGAGACAGGAAACGAAACAAGCGGCGCTAGCAAGGTCATCGGTAACAGCAAGAACCCGGTCAGTGCTGGTGAAAATCCGCGAACCTGTTCGAGCCATTGACTTACCCCGTACATAACGCCGTAGATAACCAGACTGGTCAGGGCAACCCGAAGGTATGTCCGCATGAGGGGGCCGTTGCGGGCCAGAAGTCGAAAGTCGATAAAGGGTGTCTCGGCCTTCACTTCGACAATCGCCAGCGCGGTTCCCGCAACGCCGAATACGGCAAGGGCCGTCCAATTGGCTTGAGGAAGTGACAGGAAGAAGGCTAGAAGTGAGGTGATGGTCGTAGCGAACAGGACGATGCCCAGGAGGTCGATTTGGGTGAGTAGCGTCTTTGGACTTTTGCCGTTCGTTTTTATTCCGTCGGTCGGAAGCCCCACCAGTGCGGCGACAAAAGTTATGGCGGCTAAGGGGATGTTCACCAGAAACGTAGACCGCCACCCCCCGGCTCCGACAAGCAGTCCTCCCAGGGGGAGCCCCAGTGCGGCAACTGCCATACCGGCGACCGCGAGGCCACCCAGCACGCCACCAGGGACTTCGCCCAAGCCGGCCTCTGCCGCTCGCAAGCGCACTAGCACCATAGCGGAGGGGTAAGCCGCCGAAGAGCCGATTCCGACAAGCACACGGGCCGCGATGAGCGTCCCGAGATCATGCCCCCACCCACCAATGATGCCAGCCCCCAGAATGCACAGGGTACCGGTCAAAAAGACCCTCCGTGGGCCAAAGACCTCGGCAAGCTTCCCAGCGGCCGGCTGCGCTACCGCACTCGTTATGTAAACCGCCGCGACGAGCGCAGCGACGCTGCCCACAGAAACGTGCAGATCCAGCGCAATCGGAACGAGTGCCGTAGCGATCAGCGAACTGTTGATCGGGTTGAGCATGCTTCCAAGGTAAAGTGGAAGGGTAAACCTCCAAGCAAAAACCTTCTGTTTTGGCACAGGCTCCCCCTAGACTTCTTCGTCGGAACTGGCCGAAGCCAGACGTTCAATCACTTCGATGGCTTTTTCTAACAACACACGCTCCTCGGGAACGATCCTCGACTCGATCCGGAGAACCAGCCACTTTGTATGCCGAATAAGGTACGCTTGGATGGAGGCCCGGCCCTTTTCGGTTACTCGAACCAGTGACTTCCTTTCATCTTTGGGATCCTTGCCGGTTTCGACGAGCCCCTCCTGCCGCAGAACTGCTAGACTCTGTGCTATGGCTTGTTGGCTTACGTGTTCACTAGCCGCTAAGGACGAGGCAGTCGTTTCGCCCTCTTCTTCGATCCTGCGAACCAAGAGCAGTTGCGAAACCGACAGAGAGATTGAATCGTCCCGCTGTCTTGTCGGCTTCGAATGCCGAAGGCGCGAAACGGCCACTAACAGCTCTGCTGCGAGATCCATGGCCGACTTCGTTGATTCTTCACCCATGATGAGTCTAAGATATGTGAAGCCGGAAATAAAGACAAGTAACTTGTTCAAGTTATTTGAATAATCATAAAGATCGACTGTGCGGGCACCTGCCAAAGAAACCGCAGAGGCCCAGGCAAACTCCTGGTGCCTATCAATTCACCGAGTTACGAAACTCTTTGGGCGAGAGTTGGGTTTTCGCTTTGAACCACTTGCTAAAGGACTGAGGATGTTCAAACCCTAAGGCGTACGCGATTTCTGTAACCGAAAGTTCGGTCGTCGTGAGCCTCTCTTTGGCTTTTTCAATGAGCTTGTTGTGGATGTGCTGCTGAGTGCTTTGACCCGTGATTGTTTTGAGCAAACTGCTGAGGTAATTGGGCGATATGTGAAGTTGATCGGCGACGTATTGAACACTGAGCAGACCCTTCGGGGCCTGCTTCCGGCCGTCAATGGATTCAGAAAGCAGGGTTTCCAGCCTATTGAGAATGGCATAGTTTGCGATTTTGCGAGTGAGAAACTGACGGTGATAGAATCTTTGTGAATACGTCAGCAGTAGTTCCAGTTGGGCAATAATCACTTCCTGACTAAACTGATCAATGTTGCCCTGATACTCCTGTTGAATTACGCTCAGAATGCCCACGATGGTCTCTTCTTCTCGAGGAGAAAGAAAAAGTGCTTCGTTGACCTCGTAGTCAAAGAACTCGTTCTGGCGCATGGTGGTGGCTAGTGGCGTCTTCCACAAGAAATCGGGATGAATCGCCAACAGCCATCCCGAGAGTTTTTCTGCCTCAGGACCGTCGTGCACCGTCAGAACCTGTCCGGGCGCAAGAAAGAACATGACTCCGTTGTCAAAGTCATAGGGCTGTTGTCCATAGCGATATTTTGTTCCGACGGAACGCTTGATGGAAATCGTGTAGAAATCGTAGACGACAGGCGGTGTTTCTTCGTGCTGGAGGCGCCCGATGTCGTCAAGTCGGATGACGCTGATAAGTGGATGCTCGGGCTTGGGCAACCCGAGCACTCTGTGAAAATCGCTGATCGTCTTGACTCGGTAGGGTTTGACAGAGGCCATGGTTTTGCGTCCTTAGGCTTGATGATAGGCTGTAGCGAACTCGCTGGCAAAGTCTCTCACCTTGACCCTGCCCAGTGCAGGTCTGTGACGAAGGTAATCTTCATAGAGCTGTCCTGTGCGAATGGCTGCGTTCATTTCGACGAAGCCTGCGGCAATCGCGGGATTCATCCCAAAGGCGACCATTCCGTGCAAGAGCTGTTCGTCGGGGATCACAACCCAACGAAGCTGGGGCAGGCCAATGGCTGCACCCAGGATACCCGCAATCTCGTCGCAGCTAATCTCTTCGCTGGCCACATATCGAACGTTCCGATTTTGCGAATACGCGGTCAGTTCCTCGGCGGCCACGGTTGCGATATCGTAGGGAGAAACCCAAGGTTTTTTTTGGTCTCCGCCGTAATTGGACGCAATGACCCCCTGAGTCTTGATTGTGGGGATGAATCCCAACAAATTGCTATAAAAACCAACGGGGCGGAGGAACGAGAGGGAAACGTTAGACGGCAGCGTTTTGAGAATCTCTTCGGCCCGGTGGTGGAGTCTCAGGATGCCGTTGCCCTGGTCGGTGTGGGCACCAATACTGCTCAAGTGTACGACGCGTCTCACGCCTGACTTCAAGATCGCTTGTTGGTAATTTTCAACGATCTGGTCCATCACTGCTGTCATATCCAACGTGGGATCTGTGAAACTCTCAGGCGACGTCGCTTCCATTACGTAGACAGCGTCGGCCTGGGCGAAGGTCGACGTCAAAAACGCAGCGTCTTCCATGGTACCAATCGCGGCGTTGGCACCCAGGGCTTCGATAGCTGGTTTTCGCTCGGGGTTGCGGCTTATAACTGTGACACTATGCCCCTTTCTTACCAAATCGATGGTGAGAGGTCGACTGATGTGACCTAACGAACCCGTAACAACGATCTTCATAAAAATGCTCCTTGTGTTTTTTTTGTCAGGAAAGCTGAGGCTTGATAGAAAGGAAAAACTCCCATTGCGCTGCCAGCGCCCCCTTCGGCTGAACTTCTTTCGCCATGGCATCCACCAGGGCCACGCTTTCCTTCGCGGCCGATCCCAGCAATTCCCGCATAGGTTTTGCCGTAGTCAAGGCCCAGAGGATGAAAGCCACGAGTCCAGTAGGAAGAGAACTTGGGAACTTGGACCGTGGATATAGAGCGCCATCGAGAGCCTGTACCAGCGAGAAGCCTGCCTTCATGCCACGGGCCGCCGTCATAACCTGCGAAAACGAGGCTCTACCATTCTGTTTCATAGCCAAAACGCAAACGCTCTCGCAGGCAATCGTGAACGGGACGTGAGAACGCAACCATTGTGACATGTTGGGTTCGAATTGAGAAGGCACACCTGCATCGGTAAAGAGGTCAGCCCAGCGCTGATTGCTGTGAAGGGTTTTTCGACTTTTGCTGATCGTTGGCACCAGACGGCCCTCGTGGTCAAGCGTAGCGACAATGAACGGCATCCCGAACGACGTTCGTGCCTCGCCCACGACCATTCTCAATCGTTCGGGCTCAAAAGTCACGAACATGAATTGTATGGCCTTGGCTCTGCTACGCTGTAAGGAGGGAAGCACAGCGTCGACTTGATAGCCAAGCGTGGTGACTATGACCAAGTCGTAAGCCTGCTGCTCATCCAGGGCATCCAACACCCCGGTGGGAGCCCAGTCTCCTGTTCTAAGAATGATTCCTTTGTCTCTTTGTAATTGTCTCAGCCGTGCGGAACCGGGACGTGCGATTACTGTCACCTGATGACCAGCACGAGCCAACTTGTACGAAAAGGTACTACCGATTCGACCGCCGCCCACCACCGCAATGGAAAGCCTCGACGACGGGATTTTAGTTTTGGTGCTCACCTTGACTACCTCCACACTTAAGATAGGCAAACGGTATGAGTCCGACTTAGCCAATTCTCGAGAGTTTGTAGTGAAATCTGCGGACTTGGGGACCTTTATGGACCATCTCACGCTGAAGGCCCTGACCGCGTGCTGGCGGAGCCGTTCAGAACCGCTTCCTGTTACAACTCTTTGTCGATAAAATTCGACAAGAACTGGCACACCCAGGTCTCGCTAACTGCGCCCAATCTGTCGTTGACAGTTAATTGTTGATTAGAAACTCACATTCAAATTGCTTTACCGACTATATTCCTATACGCTCATATTGAAGATTCTTACATCTCTTGCTAAAGACTCTTTAGAGTCAAAGGAGTAACTATGAAATCAGTTCTTTTTGTTTGTGTTCATAATTCGGCTCGAAGTCAGATGGCAGAAGCCTTTGCCAAACACTATGCTTCCGATCTTTTTAGCCGCGTTGAAAGCGCCGGGATCGAGGCAGGTGTTCTTAACCCATTAGTGGTAAAAGCTATGGCAGAGAAGGGAATTGACATTTCAGGAAATAAAACAAAGAAAGCCATGGATTTTGTGCGCACAGGAACGACGTTTAACTTTGTCATTACTGTCTGCGACGAAGCAAACTCCGAACGGTGCCCGATATTTCCTGGTATTCATACTCGCTTAAAATGGTTTTTTGCCGATCCTTCACAATTTACAGGAACTGACGAGGAAAAACTTGCCAGAATCAGACTTGTCCGTGATGAAATCGAAGAATATGTCGCAAACTGGGCAGAATCTCTTCGAATAAACTCTACCCAGACTAAGTAAGCCCCTTTACAGAGTATAACTAGGATGAGGGCGACACACTCATCCTTTCTCTCACTTGTTCGCGGCGATGGCGGCCAACTTAAGTTGCCGTGCAGTTTCCCGTAGCAGGTCTTCGGCTTTTTTGGCATGGCCATCAAGATCGTATTCGTTGGCTTTTTAGGGTATAGTGGACCCCATTGTCAACACAAATATTTGCCTTTTTCTAAGCTTAGCTTAGGCGGGGACTTTTCCCTCAAGACTTGAGGTGTAGGTCTTCATTGGCGGCTTTCCACCGCAGGCCGAGTGTGGTCTTTCGGTATTGTATTGTTTCCTGTTCAGGGACATAGTAGTACCCAGACCGTGAGAGTGAAACTAGGCTTCATCATTGCCCGCCTCTCCATTGTTCGGAGATCCCGAGCTTTTTTTTAGCCAGTCGATTTGGATGGTCTGGTGTCCGATTGTCTTTACAAGATCCTCGTTGACACCGACAACTTCCTGTTCCATGAGTTGGCGTTTCCAGTTGCTGATCAGAGTCTGATGGACCTCAAACTCTGCGGCTAGCTCAGATACTTGAACTTAAACTCTTTGCTGTAATGGCTCCTCGTGCGTTCTCCAAACTTCTTACCCCTCCACAACATCAGGCCGACAAGCTTATTCCCTTGTCTAGCCCTGTGGGTCCATTATAAATCATAAATCCTCTTGAGAAAAAGCGATTCCATTAAAAATCGTTCAAAACCAAAATCATTTCAAGGTTTGCAAGTAAGATTGTGCCCGCCCAAAGACTCTAGGTAACGAAGGAGTTCATGACTCCGTAAGTCTACTTTAGGAGGATAGAGATGAAAAAGTTCTCTGTCATGGTTTCGGTATTTTTGTTATTGGGTGCGGCCGCTTTTGCCAACGGCCAGGCTGAGTCCAACAGTTCGGCACCAGCTGCCTACCAGGGGCCCATGGGTTTGAAGGCCAACATGAGCTACGTCGATCCTGCGGACCCCTCGAAGTACAATGTGACTGACCTGGGCCCCAACGTTGTGCCGTTTACCACAGAAGCTGCTGCTCAAGCCTATGCGGCAACCGGGCCAGCCATCTATTTCTTTGCTGCGACCTGGTGCCCCCACTGCCAAGCGACCTACAAAGACATCCTAGCCAACTATAAAGCCATTCCCAGCAATGTGCACCTAATCTTCGTTGACTATGACAAAGCTTCGGACCTGAAAAACAAGTACGGTATTACAATGCAGCATACCTTTGTTTTAATCGACCCCACTGGTGCCAAGAAAAAGATTTGGGTCGGAACAGAAACTGTCGCTTCCATTCTCAAAGCCGCAGGAATTTCTTCCTAACTTTTTCGACAAGACAGGAGCCCGTTCAATGGGCTCCTTTTCTAAGGAGCTGTCCATGCTGGTTCTGATTGTTTTTGCTTTTTTGGCTGGGGTCGTCACGATTCTTTCACCCTGTGTCCTGCCCATTCTTCCAGTAGTTCTTTCTGGCTCGATCGGAGCAGGAAAACTTCGCCCCTGGGGCATTGTTGTGGGGTTTATCGCCAGCTTCACCATTTTCACACTGACGCTTTCGGCAATTGTGCAGGCTTTTCATATCAGTGCTGATGTTTTGCGCTGGGTGGCCGCTGGTTTGATCTTTGTCTTTGGCGCTGTCATGGTAGTCCCCAAGTTAAAAGACATGTTTCTGCAAGCCGCCTCCAGACTGACCGCACAAACCACCAAAACACCCCAAAAGAAAGCGGGTGGTTTTTGGAGCGGCCTCGTGTTAGGCTTTAGCCTTGGTCTGGTTTGGACTCCCTGCGTCGGTCCCATCATGGCGAGCGTTATCACCCTGGCGTTAAGTCAAACCGTCGACGTCGGCGCTGTTCTGATTACCTTATCCTACACGACCGGCACTGCCCTTCCGCTCATGCTGATTGTGTTGGGCGGGCGAGGTTTGCTTAACCGTTTCCCCTCCTTAACGAAAAACACAGGCAAGATACAGCGGGTTTTTGGTGTCTTGATGCTGTTAACTTCAATAGCGCTCTTTACCGGTGCCGACCGCATGATTCAGACCTGGCTGTTAGAAACCTTTCCTCAGTACGGCTCGGGCTTAACATCGATTGAACATCAGAAGGCTGTACAAAAAGCCCTCGAGGCCCGCGACAAAGCTCTGGGTATAACACCCTAGGCTGAAAGGTTGGCGTTCCTGCGGACAAACCTGCACATAACTTTGATTCCCAAGGAGTAGAAGAATGTCTTATAAAAATTCTAGTTCACTGCAAAGTCAGTTGGACGCCCGCAAAGGCGAGTTTGAAACAAAAGCCTCTGACGAAACAAAAAAGATTTACGCGGAAGGTTTCCAAGCCATCCACTCCGCAGGAATTCTTAAAACGGCCAAAAACGTAGGTGATAACGCTCCCGATTTCTCGTTGACCAATGCATTAGGGCAAAAGGTCAGCTTAGCAGAAAAGTTGAACCATGGACCAGTAGTTTTAACCTGGTACCGCGGGGGCTGGTGCCCTTACTGCAACCTGACACTGGCCTACCTTCAAAAAGAACTGCCCCGTTTTAAAGCCGCCGGAGCTCAGCTTTTAGCTCTGACTCCCGAACTTCCGGACCGCTCGCTCTCAACCAAAGAAAAACACGGCCTTGAGTTTGAGGTGCTCAGCGACGTCGGCAACACGGTGGCTAGAACCTATGGCCTTGTTTTTAAGCTCACAGAGGAATTAATCACCTCGTACCAGAAAAACTTTGACGTGACAGCCTACAACGGAGACACCAGCTACGAGCTTCCCTTGGCGGCAACCTACGTGGTGGACCAAAAGGGACAAATACGGTACGCCTTCCTTGACTCTGACTACCGCCATCGCGCCGAGCCCGAGGACATTCTTAAAGTTCTGAGCTCAATTTGATGTCACTTTCCTCTTGAATTACTTTTTTGGTTACGTTGGGCCCAATGGCCTATCTAACAATCTCTTTGGAGTTGCCGACTTCTTTTGTTGTCGCTTTAATTGTCTTTCTTTGAATTCGCCCTCAAGGCAGGAGTCTTGTTGCCGTCAACGAAGGGTTCTCAGCCCGCAGGATGGGTCTACCCTGCGGGTATTCCAGGCGTTTAATGGTAAACTCTCCATTTACCAAGGCGACGACAACATACCCTGGGAAAATACCAGCACCTGACATAGATTACCCGTCAACCCTCAAAAAGATAGTTACCGCTGGGTTTACCACGGCAAGCTGATGAAGCTTCAGAGACTTCTCGGCAAAAGGTTCGGCTGGGGATGGGAAGCCGGCCTTGCTCCGTTCCCCAGAAAGCACGATCCTTTCTACAGGTTCAGAAAGGAATGTGGCTTCTATAAAGAAACCCAAACGTTAAGCATTGTCCGAAACCAAAAGGTGGTCAAGGTGTGTTTTGCCGTCAACCAGGTTAACAAAAAGGCTATTGACCATCTGTTGAAACCTTTCACTGATGCAGAGATTCCCCAGACCTGGGTTCCACGGCGGTGGGTAGATGCTTTCACCTTCCCCCTACTCCCGGTTCTCATGGAAGGTGGTAAAGTTGAGCTTGCTCGCTGGGGCCTGATTCCGTCTTGGGCCAAGGATGATAGAGTTTTGGAATTGAGGCGTATGACATTAAATGCTAAAAGTGAAACGATATTTACACTGCCAAGCTTCCGAAACTCAGCTTCGTCCCAACGGTGCCTGATTCCTGTTAACGGCTTTTTTGAATACCAGCACCTGAACAGTGCGGGAGTTCCTGACCCCACGGGAAAAAGAACAAACCGTTTCTTCTGAGGTTGCAAGGCAGCGAAGCCTTTTTCTTAGGTGGCTTTTGGAGCCAGAGGAATGGTGAGAAAACCTTCACCGTCGCCCGTAGCCGGATAGTTGTCATAGACATTGCCCACTGTTTCCGTTGAAGGGGTGATGTTCATTCCCGCATTCACCTCTTTTGTCCAGAGCTTGTTGCAATGCGTACAGGGTCAGATCGCTAGACATGTGGGTAGACACACTCCAAACGACAATTATTTTGCCTGTGACCACGCATTGGAGGCACCCTTTTACGTACCAGGCGTTCGACACCTTAATTTCTGTTGGCGGCTGCCGCCTTGACGAAATATATAGAAGCAGCTGACAGCCCTACTCTTGATTCGATAAATTAGGAATCTTATACTCTGAGTCAAAACCAAACATTGAACTAGACGCAACTTCGTTGCTTTCGGCGTAAGAACCTAATTTTCGGAAACTGCTACAGATGAAGTATCCATCAAGAAAACTTAGAAAGAGATGATCGTCAATGCAAAAATGCAACCCTAAAAATGGTTCTATGACCCAATGGAAGTCACTTTCCCTGCCTACTTCGAAACCGGCTCCAGAAATACCAATTTTGTCGAGGGTATTTGAACCGAATGCTGAGAGACCAAAAGTCCAATCAACGGGTATACCCTGAGCCTCAGCAGACACGCGTAAAGTCGCAGTTCCAGTAGCTCCAGAACCTGTAACAAAGACTCCAACATGTGCTTCTGGAAGATCTGCTCTATCAAATAATTCGTCCGAATAGCCCGAATTGGGACAGAATAAGACCATTCTCTTGCAGAAGCGAACTCATGACAATAGAATAATGTAGAGGAACAAATCGTGTCAAAAATTTCTATCCTACCTTGTCTTGACTCAGAAGACATGGCAAAGAAGCGAAATAAAGAACTACGGATTTCTCGTGAGCTAGCGCAACAGCTTGGCGAAGCAGCCGTAACAACCTCTAAACAAGGTTGGTACCGCACGACGAAGGAACAAAAGGTGGATATTTCCGTTTTCGTTCAAGCTTCACTGGCAAACAAAGTCAGCCTTCCACCGGATTTCATACTCCCTGTCAGCGATCAGCGGTTCGATCAAATGACCATTCAAGTCTCTAATGAAACGACTCTTCAAGCTTCCAAGCGTTTGCTCGATACCGGAACGAATGTCCTTGCTCTTAACTTCGCCAACGGGATAAGTCCAGGCGGCGGGTTTCTCCATGGCGCTCTGGCACAAGAGGAATGTCTTTGTCGGTCGAGTGCTCTTTATGTAACACTTCAGGGTGACCCCATGTACAAGCATCACGCAGCACGGTCACAGCCCGATTCAACCGACTGGGCAATTTTGTCACCTAAGGTTCCCGTGTTTCGAACCGATGAGGGAACCATCCTCGAAACTCCATACCTCCTGAGTTTCTTAACCTGTGCGGCTCCTTATGCACCGACCATCGGTAAACAAAATTCAGCCGAGCTCATGAACAAGCGCATACGCCGAATTCTCCAGATAAGCAAGGCTTATCGCTATGAGGCGCTAGTTCTCGGGGCTTGGGGCTGTGGCGCTTTCGCCAATGATCCTTTCACAACGGCCCAATCCTTCAAAAATGAACTTTTTGGTGACTTTGCAGGTGCCTTCCAGCAGGTTGTTTTTGCAATCACTGACTGGTCGCCCGAGCGACGACTCCTCGGACCGTTCATGGATAGTTTCTAAATCATCACGCGGTGCCTGTTATTTCCCTGATTTTTTAAAAGCGGCCAGCAGGACTTCCGACAACTCATCCATGCTAAACGGTTTGGGAAGGCTACCTGAAAATCCATATTTAAGCGGGTCAATGAGAGCCGACTCATTCGAGTATCCGCTCGAGGCGACAGCCGTCACGTCAGGGTCAAGCTGTTTTAATGATTTTAAGACTTCCAAGCCACCTGGTCCGCCTTTAATAGTCAAGTCAAGAATCACTGCGACAATGGGAACGCCTGCTTTTTGATGCTCTTGGTAAGCCACCTCTAATTGCTCGCCGTGTTCAAAGACCTCTACGGCATACCCCAATCTTTCAAGCATAGACGATGCTATGCTTCGAGCGTATTCCTCATCATCCAAAAATAAGACCAGGCCCTGCCCGCCGGTGTTTGTTTGAGTTTGGATATTCGGCTCTTCCTCAGCTGTTAACAGGGGCAAGTACACCCGAAAGGTTGACCCCCTTCCCATCACCGAGTCTGCTTCGATCGCACCCCCATGCTTGCGTACCACAGAAAAACAAATGGATAACCCCAAGCCGGTTCCCTCTTTTTTTGTTGTAAAAAAAGGATCAAATATTTTTTTTAAGGATTCGGGGGGAATGCCACAGCCCGTATCCTCTATCGCTACCTCTAGGTAGTCTCCGCACCCAAGTTTGAGATCTGAGCGTTCGTAGTCTAAGCGCTTTGTCATCGAAAGATTCAACGAACCGCCCTGGGGCATCGCCTGCTTGGCATTCATGAAAAGGTTTTCAAATACTTGCCCTAGCTGAGCTTCATTACCCAGAATATAATAGACTTCGTCATCTTGTCGGTTTGTTAAAACGATGCTAGAACCGCTCAAGGTAAATTCTGAAATATTTTTAACCATGTCAGCGATATTAAAGCGTTTTTTTAACGGCTGGCCACCCTTGGCAAAGGTCAACAGTTGTTGAGTCAGGTTTCTGGCCCGGTTAAAGGGATTCAAGGCCCTCTCTAAATACATTTCGACCTTGGTTGAATCCGCTGAATTCATTTTTGCTAACTGCAAAAACCCAAAGATCCCCGTTAAAAGGTTGTTAAAGTCATGGGCTATACCACCAGCTAGCAACCCGATCGATTCCATCTTTTCAAGTTGTCTTAAGCGTTCATCGGTTTTTTCTTGCTCCGAGACATCGCGCAATAAGAACACACGAGAAATCCCCGAACCTTGACGATCACTGACCGTGGTGGACCCCACCTCGAGGGGAAAAGCTTTTCCCGCCTTATTAACAAAAGGAATCGTTTTTATTCCGGTAATCGCTAAAATTTCTGGTGGGATTGCTTCGGTCGCAAAAGAAGACTGATGGTTTTCCCAACCCAACAGTTGTTCACAATTTTGATTTAAAAATGCGATTTTGCCCAAAGAATCTAGGGCGAGGATACCATCGGCCATACTCTCTAATATGAGGGATAAACGCTCTCGTTCTTGAGCTAACTGACGGTCTAATTCTCGCCGAAACTGCGCCTCAAAACGAGCTTCTAAGGCAAACGCAACATCGGCAGCCAGGGCAGACATGAGCTTGGTTTCTTCTTCAGAGAGCTGATCTTCTTGAGTCTTGATCAGAAAAGCACCCCAAGGTCGACCTTGAATACGAATCGGAAACAGCCCATAGACCTTTAAGGACTCTTCGCTGGCGTGAATCACCGGAATAAACGGAAAGGAATTCACCTCGTCAAAAGGTCTGTAGGCCTCCCGGGGTTCCTCACCAAACGAGGTTTCTAACTGCCAACGGTTCTCACTCCAGGTCGCAAAGCCCGACCAAATAAACCCACCTATATGTACGGCGATCGATGCGATAGTACTTAACAAGGAACTCGGGTCGAGAATTCTAACAATCGCCTGATTGGTTTGGCTAAGAAGCTGGTAATATCTGGTCAATAGGCGGTTTTCCGCATCTGAGGCCCGTTGTGCTTTCCGCGATTGGGCTTCACGGATCTCGCGTTCGACAGCACGCGGTAAACGCTTTAGGGCGTTTTTCATGATATAGTCATGAGCGCCCTTTTTCATCATCTCTACTGCTAAATCTTCGCCAATCATCCCCGAAAGAACAATAAAAGGGATATCGAGTCCCGATTCTTGAAAAATTGTTAGTGCGTCTAGCCCAGAAAAACCTGGTAAACGGTAATCGCTGATGATGAGATCCCAGACAGACGTTTGCAAGGCAAGCCTAAGCGCATCAGGTGTTGTTACCCTCTCGACGTACCAGGAATACTCCGTCTGAGCCAGCTCTCGCTTGATCAAAAACTCATCGTCTTCGGAGTCCTCAATAAGGAGCAGTCTTACGGGAGGCTTCACCGTCGTCCCCTTCGATTTGGGGAGGTCTGAAAATCCATAACTTCATTTTGACCCGACTTTCACGAAGAAACAAGAGATTTTGTGGAATTTGGTCGCAAGTCAGTGGAATCTAAAACCCAAGAGGGAAGAACCGCAAGAAGACGTTGGAAAAGCTCACTAGAACGTTCCACCTTTTGAAACGGCGGACTTAAGGCTTGACGCCATTTTCGAGCTCCCGGAAAGCCCGCTAAGAGTGAGGTCATGTGACGAGCGATCTTGTAAACAGAAATATCGCGTTTTTGCCATTCATCCACATACGGCATGATAGCCTCGATAACCTGACGCCGAGTGGGACGGGGTGTGCCAAACACCTCCTCTTCAGCGACGGCCATAAAATAAGGGTCTTCATAAGCCGCACGGCCTAACATGACACCATCGACTCGGCTTAGCTGGATTTTTAAGTTCTCAATTGTTCGAATACCGCCGTTAATTTCGATCGGTAATTGCGGCACCTCTGTCTTTAAGCGATAAACATCCTCATAGCGTAACGGAGGAATTTCACGGTTTTCTTTAGGGTCAAGACCTTTTAAAATCGCTATTCGGGCATGAACAATGACTCGGTCAGCCCCTGCGTTTTGCACGGCTTTCACAAACCTCAGCATGTCTTCGTAACTTTCAAGCCCATCAATACCAATGCGATGTTTTACGGTCACAGGCCTTGAGGTTGCTTTTTTCATTGCCGTGACCAGGCGAGCGACGAGATCGGGTTCAGCCATCAAACAGGCGCCAAAATGCGCTTCTTGAACCTTGTCTGAAGGGCAGCCGCAATTCAGGTTATATTCGTCGTAAGGCAAAGCTTCTGCCTTTTGAACGGCTTTTGTCAAATCCTGAGGGTCATCACCTGCCAACTGCAACGACAACGGTTTTTCAAAGGGATCAAAGCCAAGAATGCTCTCTTCATGACCATAAAGCACCGCTCCCGTTGAACGCATCTCGGTATAAAAAAGACTACGCGGAGCCAAAAACCGTAAAAAGTAGCGAAAATGCCGGTCACTCCAGTCAACCATCGGAGCCACAGATAAGCGAGGAAGGTTCATCGGCGCGCCTGACTCTCCAGGTACGTAAGAACCAACTCTATAAAGAGGTTCGCTTTATGGGCTAAGGAAGTCAGTTCTTTCATTTTTTCTGGCGTTTGTATGTAAGGACCAGGGGAAAGCTCTGAACTCCCCGCGACAAGAAATTGGTCGAGACTTGTGGCATCCGTTTCACCATGAAACTGTAAAGCCACCACGCGATCGCCCCAAAGAAAGCCTTGTTCAGGCGTTGCCTCTGAAGAGGCTAGACGTCGAGCCTGAGGTGGAAGGGTAAACGTATCACCATGCCAGTGAAAAAAGACAGGGGCTTTCTGATTTTTATCCACGTCTAACCAGTCCGGAAGCGGTTGAGCCCAGTTGATAGGGAACCACCCGATTTCTTTTTCTTGGTTTGGCTTGACGGTTCCCCCTAGAAGGTGCGCGAGAATTTGCGCCCCTAGACAGATACCTAAGATAGGAACCTGTGCCTTGAGACAAGCTTGAATAAACTCAAATTCTTGGGCCATCCAAGCATAATTCTTGTGCTCATAGACTGACATGGGGCCGCCCAAGATGATCAACAGCCCAAGATCACCTGGGTGAGGATAAGAGCTTTCAGGTAGAAAGTACGCCGTCCTGGTCAGCTGATGCCCGCGTTCAATTAGCCACGGTTCCATCGTCCCTAACCCTTCGGACGGCGTATGCTGAAGATAATGAACGTTCAAGCTTTAGGCTTCACGCGGCGGACGAGGCTTATTAACAGCTTCGTTGACCCGAAGACGCCGCCCTTCAAATTCTTTTCCATCAAGTTCCTGAATCGCTTTGGCGACGCTTTCGGCGTGCGCGAGCTCAACAAAGGCAAACCCTCGCGGTTGACCGGTTTCACGATCTGTAACAACACTGACTGAAACCACTTCGCCGAAGCGGGAAAAAAGGGCTTGCAAGCCCTCACTGGTGGTCCTGTAGTTGAGGTTCCCTACATAGATCTTCGTTCCCATGACCCATCCTTAACTTTGAGTATTCCTAGAGTATTCCTACCTATTCTAAAAACCAAAATCCTATTCCGTCAATCAAAGCTTGAGAAAATTTCTGTCAAAAAAAGGACGCCTGACCGCCGGGATTCAGTTGTTTCAAACAGGCTGTAAACAATTCCATACAGACCCGCGAATCATCTTCGGCACGGTGAGCCTCAAGACTGGTAATCTTAAGATCCTGAGCCAAAAGTTGAAGTTTATAGTTACTACGCCCCGGATAGGCTTTTTGGGCCATCTTTTGTGTGTCGACCACATCATTTTTAAGTTGGCCTAAGCCCCACCTGTTCATGGCAGACCTAAGAAAGGCTACATCAAAAGAGGCATTGTGGGCCACCAAAATGGCCTGTCCAATAAAATCGAGAAATTTTGGAATAGCCATTTCACCAGTAGGAGCGTCTTTTACCATGTCATCCGAAATACCATTGACTGCTGATGCGTCAGCGGGAATGGGCATCTCGGGGTTCACCATTTGGGAAAAACGTTCCAGCTCTTGATTATAACGAAACTTCACCGCCCCAATCTCAACAATGCGGTCAAAATTGTACGACAATCCCGTTGTTTCAAAGTCAAAAGCCACAAAGACCAGCTGTGGATTCAAAAGGTGATGGTACTCGGTGATTTCTTTCATCAGTCAATCCACTTGTCCAACTCGGTACGGATAGCCGTCACTTTCTGTGAAACAACTTTTTCTGCGTCGGCGAGCTTTTGTCCCGCCTGTGCCCGGCAAGAAGCGTAAAACTTAATCTTAGGCTCGGTTCCCGACGGTCGGACGGTGACTAAGCTTCCATCTTCCAAAAAGAATTGCAAAACATTACTCGCGGCCAAGGTTTCGGTTTTTTTCTTGGTTCCATCAGGAAAACTAGAGGTGCCATCATTAAAGTTGATCATCTTGGCCAGCTTGAGCCCGCCAACGCTCTGCGGCGGTTGTTGACTAAGACGCGTCATAAACGACTTCATCTTTTCAAGACCAGTTTGACCTTTGAAGGTTTTTGAAATTTGAATTTCTTGAAAGTACCCCAGCTCTTCGTAAAGCGCATTGAGGGCTTGGAGGACGGTTCGTCCTTGGCTTCTGTGATACAAAGCCATTTCTATAGTTAAAGCCGCAGCCGACATTGCATCTTTGTCGCGCACCGAGGTTCCCACTAAAAAGCCGTAGCTCTCTTCAGTACCAAACAAGTAGGTCTCACCAGAATTGGACGTCTCGAACTCGCGGATTTTTTCACCCACATACTTAAAGCCGGTCAAAACCTTATAGCTTTTGACACCGTACTTAGCGGCAATCAAGTGATGAAGTTCTGTCGTAACAATACTGTTGATAAATACCGGGTGAGCCGGCATCTTGCCCTGTTCCTTTAGCGTCATGAAAAGGTAGTCGGCTAAAAGTGCCCCTAATTGGTTGCCATTGAGCAAAAGCCAGCCTTGTGCCGAAGGGACTCCGATACCCAACCGGTCCGCGTCAGGATCAGTACCCAACAGCAGATCAGCGTTAATCTTTGCGGCCAGGGAAAGGCCCATATCCATAGCCGATTTTTCTTCGGGGTTGGGTGAAGTCACGGTGGGAAAGTTCCCGTCATAGATGGCTTGTTCGGGCACCAAGGTTAAGTTCACACCCAAGTCTTTCATGATGATAGGAAGCTCAGTACCCCCCGTTCCATGAAGGGGGGTGTACACCACCTTCAGATTTTTGCCTTCTTTTTGAAACAGCTCTTTACGCAAGGCCTGAGCTTTCACCATGGTCTGATAGGGAATGTCAATTTCATCCTTGATATAGACGAGTAACCCCTTGGCCAGAGCCTCTTCTTTAGTCATCGTCTGTGAAAAGCCCTGGGTCTTTTGAACCTCAGCAATGATACCTTCGTCGTGCGGAGGTAAAACCTGCGCTCCATCGTTCCAATAGACTTTGTAGCCATTGTATTCAGGAGGATTGTGACTTGCTGTCACCACGATGCCTGTCGTAGCTTTTAGATGGCGCACGGCAAACGACAGGACCGGTGTGGGTCGCAGCTCAGGGAACAAGAAGGTTTTAATCCCATTGGCACACAGCACCAAGGCAGCTTCTAAGGCAAATAGGTCAGAATAACGACGGCAATCGTGGGCAATGACCGCACTTGCCCCCGAGGGAACGGCAGAATTTACATAATTTGCCAAGCCCTGTGTGGCGCTACGCACCATGTACGGGTTCATCCGGTTCGTGCCACCACCAATCACACCACGCAGACCACCTGTTCCAAAGCTCAAGGACGTGTAGAACCGATCGCTCAGTTCAGCATCTCCTTGAGTCTTAAGCAGGTTTTCCACTTCTGCGCGGAAAACAGGGTTGGTTTCTTTTTCCACATACAAAGCAGCCTTTTGGCGAATTTCTTCAGTTGTCATACGATTCTCCTTTTTTTAGCAGGATATTTTCTTCTAACCAGGCACTAAGCTGACGTGGGGTTTGAAAGATCTCGGCGGCACCTGAGGTTTGTAATTCTTCTCGCGGACGAAAACCCCAAGACACCCCTAAGGGTAAACACCCCGCGTTCACCGCCGTTTGCATATCGACTGCCGAATCCCCTACAAAGGCTGTTTGTTCCGGTCGTAGGCCCCAACCCTGAAGCATGTCTAGCACGGCAGTAGGGTCCGGTTTGTGAGGCACACCAGGACGAGCCCCCCAAACCTCACGGAAGGGAACGGTAGGGAGCAACCTCCGTACTACCTCTTGGGCAACTAGGTGTTCCTTGTTCGACAAAACTCCGAGGGTCAAAACATTCGAAAACCTGGCCAAAAGCTCGGGAATTCCTTCGTAAAGAGAGGAATAAACCACAGGAAACTCTCGGTAAAGGTTTAAGACCGCTTGGTAGGCCTCTTCTTCTTCGTCTTCGGCTAACGAACGATCGGCGGCACTCGCCACCAACTTGCGTAAGCCCCACCCCACAAGAGGACGGTATTCCTCGACACTTAAGGGGCGACAGCCTAGGCCCTCGAGGACCTTGTTGACCGACGACGAGATATCCTCCAAGCTATTGACCAGAGTTCCGTCTAGGTCAAAAATGACGGCTACAATTCGAGGCATAGCTTCTGATACCAAATTTTGAAGGAATCCGTCCAGTGGAGGAACAGAATTTTCCCAAAAAAGGGGGAAAAGCTTTTGAACGATATTATTCGGCAGTATGGGGCGAGCGCTGGCCCCGCCTCCGTGAAGCATTGCTTCAAGAAAGCGCCCCCCAAGGTATGGGCGAAGGCGTCTTACTTCAACCGTATTATCTCGATTCTGCCTCGCGCCTGGCCGCAGAATTGCTACCAGTCACGCCAGGGGACAAGGTTTTAGACCTCTGCGCGGCGCCAGGGGGTAAAACCCTGGTCTTAGCCCAAAAGCTCAAAGGTCAAGGAACCTTAGTATCGAATGAGCTGAGCTCGGCGCGCCGAGAGCGGTTAAAACGAGTTCTTCGTGATCACTTACCCGACCTTTGGCAAGGCCCCGTGAGTGTCACCGGTAAAGACGCCACCCGCTGGGGTCTGTATCAAAAAGAAATCTATGATGCGGTTCTTTTAGACGCTCCCTGCTCGAGTGAGCGCCATGTTTTGCGCTCGGCCAAGCATTTGGAGCTTTGGTCGCCTCACCGAACAAAAACCCTTGCCCAACAAGCGGTCGCCCTGCTTTGTAGTGCCCTCGAAACCGTCAAGACTGGCGGCTATGTTCTTTATGCCACCTGTTCAATTTCTCCAGAAGAAAATCAAGGGGCTCTCGAGAAATTTCGAAAAAAAAGGCCTGGTCGGTGGGCTGAAGTGCCCCTCTCCCAGGCTATCGGCGAGCGTCAAAGTTGGGGGTATTTGATTTTACCAGACACCCACCAGGGTCAAGGACCGCTGTTTTTCTGCTTATGGCAGAAGTTAGCCCCTTAACTTTCTTAGACGAACTCCTGTAGTTCACGAATCGTGCGCAAACCTCGCAACTTTGTAATCGCTTTTTCTTGAATCTGGCGGACTCGCTCTCGAGTGATACCCAAAAGCTTGCCGGTTTCCTCGAGGGTCAACGGAGCTTCACCACCTAAACCAAACCGCAACTGCAAAATCCGCATTTCTCGTTCACTCAGCTGTTCTAAAACAGAACTCAAAGTATCCTGCAAGGTCAGAGAAAAGACATTGTCAAACGGCTCTTGAGTCGATTCGTCCCGAATCAGGTCAGACAGCCTCGTGACACTGTCATCATCAACCGTCCCATCCAACGACGTGGTTTCTTGAGAAATTTTGAGGATCTCTTTGATTTTGTCTTCAGTAAGGTTCATATACTCGGCTAATTCTTCACTCGAGGGGTCTCTCCCAAGCTCTTGGGTCAAATGCTTGGCCACAAAGTAGCATTTCTTAATCGTATTAAGCATATGAATGGGGATGCGAATCACCCGCCCTTTGTCCGCCAACGATTTGATTATCGCCTGGCGAATCCACCAGGTTCCGTACGTTGAAAACCGGCACCCCTTGGTATAGTCAAAGCGTTCTACGGCTTCGATCAAACCAATATTGCCTTCATCAATCAGATCTAGCAGTGTAAGACCGCGGTGTTGGTATTTTTTTGCTATCGAGACGACAAGGCGAAGGTTAGCGTTGATCATCCGATTTTTCAAAACCAAGAGCTCTTGTTCTAAAGCCGTGATTTGAGTTTGTAGAACGGTGTCGGCGAGATTGGCCTCTTTGCTAGCCAAAACCCGTTTCAGCTCTCCTTTGGCCTTTTTGATGCACTCGCCAATTTCTTGCTCTTGGAAAACGTTGAGCAAGGGAAATCGTGAAATTTGCTTCAAATAAAGGGACAACGGATCAGACTCGCTATTATCCGGATTGTTCGAATCAAGCTCATTCATTAAATATTTCTGGTCTTCGGCATCCAGGACACTTTCGCTCACACGCATGACTACCCCTGTTGTTTTTTAACGTTACCTTGCTTCTTTTGAGCCGTCAAATCAAATTACCACGAACCTCCCTGAAATGGATCCAAGGGCTTACCCTCTTGGGAAACAAAAAAAATCAAACCCATTTGACTCGAAAGAGTCCCCAGCTTTTGACCTTTTTTGACATTCTCGCCGTATTTTACCTCACTTTGTTGAAAATTTCCAAACGCAAAAACAAGTTTTTTCTCATTTTCGATTAAAATTACAGGGCCAAGACCGGCATAGTTCCCTTTGTAGAGAACAGTACCATCACAAACTGAGTAAAAATAACCTTTTCTTACAGGAAACTGCGCCATTTTCAAAAGTCCGTCAGGACCTTGAGGAACCACAGGTTCAGGCCAACGCAGGTCAGACTTAAGAGTTTGAGGGGGAATATACAAAACTGACCCTGCGACCAATTGTTGGGGTGACGAGATCGCGTTCCAGGCCATCAAGTGTGAAGGAGAAATTTTCCACCGACGGCCCAAAGAATAAAAGGTGTCCCCAGGCTTAACTCGATAGGTTTCGGGAACGACAAGTTTAGTTCCCTGTGCTAAAGATGTTCTTTCAAGACCAGGGTTGCTTTTTTTTAAAAAGGCCCAAGGAACACCTGTTTTTTGCACAATGCTTTCGGAGGTGTCCTTGGCGGTCACAACATAGGGCGAGGGGTCAGCGAACCCAGCCAAAGATACCAAGGCCAAAGTCATGACCGAGAGAAGAAACTTTCGGAACACCATGACTTTAGTTTCGGTTTATGACTGGGTGAAACTTAACCTCGGGACCCTTACGAAGGGCGAAGAGTTTTCTCTTTTCTTCCAGTAAGGAAAAACGCAGTGATACAAAGCACGCCAAAAATGACCAGATTAATCTGTAAGGAGGTCATATCGGCCCACACCGTAACGTCTCGGTCACCGTGAAGGAACTCTAGGGCGAACCTCAACAGCGAATAGCCCCCCAAATGAAATAGAGCCACCCGGTACCAGTTTTTTCCCTGTTTTGCTAGGGAGTTGACTAACAGAATTGCCAAAACCATTAATCCGAGGTCCCCCAGCGACTCATATAATTGTGTCGGGTGTAAAGGGACAGTGAATAAACTGTCAGGCTTGGTAAAGCCCTGGCTTACCGACCACGTCCAAGCGGGGCTGGGGTACTGAGTGTTGAGCTGAAGCCCAAAAAGATCATGCCCATACTTGGGTTCTCGAATACCCCAAGGAAGATTCGTGGGAATGCCCCAAGCATCGCCATTGAGAAAACAACCAACCCGACCAACAGCCTGTCCTAAAAAGACAGCAGGTGAAGCAACAGCAAAAACCTGCCAAAAGTTTTGCTTTTTCCAGAGGTAATAGCCCCAGCCACCCAGAAAGCCGCCTAAAAGACCGCCGGTAATACTGTAACCGCCACCCCAAAACTGAAGAAAAATGGCAGGGTCGGCAGTAAGTGTTTTTAAATCCCAAAAGACAAAGTGAAATGTCCGGGCTAAAAGAACCGCTCCAATTATGATCCAAACGAAACTGTTCTGCAGGGTCTCAACGCTAAGTCCAAATTTTTTGAACCTTTTTGCTGCATACAGGTAGGCAACAATGAACGAAATGAGGTAGTACAGGCCCTCATAATAGGGAATAAAGATACCTAATTGAGGGATATTCAGGTGAATGGGAAACAAGGCGGAACCTCCACAAACAATCTATGCTTCCAAAGTAATTCTACGCATTTATGAACAATTTTGTAAAGCCGTAACTTAATTTCGCCAAGCCAATTCTGAGCTTAAGCTGACAACTTCTCCAATAACAATGACCGCAGGGGCACCGATTTTTTCCCTAAGCAGTACCGCTGGCAAGTCTTGCACTGTGCTGATGCGTTTGACCTCCTCACCGGGTAAAGCCGAACGTAACACTGCAGACGGCGTCTCAGGCTTCATACCGCCTTTAATTAAACCCTGACAGATTTCTTCGGCATTTGAGGTGGCCATTAAAAAGATTAATGTTCCCCCTAGCCGTGCCATCGCCTCATAGTCAAAGTCAGGGACCCCCACATCCGCTGTATGCCCGGTAAACACATGAAAGGATCTACTCAATTGCCGATAGGTTACAGGTATGCCTGCATACTCTGGAACCGCAATCGCCGACGTAATCCCCGGGATGACTTCACACGGTATGCCAGCCGCCAAAAGGTCGGCAAGCTCTTCGCCGCCACGACCAAACACAAAGGGATCCCCGCCCTTTAGCCTTAGTACCTGGTATCCTTTTACAGCCTCTTCAATTAAAATCTCGTTTATTTCCTGTTGAGATTTTTCATGGGAGTCAGTTCTCTTCCCGACAAAGACACGCCGGGCGTTCTCGTTTGCCATAGCCAAAATTTCTGGAGAAACAAGCCGATCATAGACAATTACCTCGGCTGATTTTAAAACTTCAGCTAAACGAAGCGTCACAAGCCCTGGGTCCCCCGGACCGCTCCCCGCTAACCAAACTCGGCCCTTCACAACCCACCTCCACCATTAACTTTACCCGAAAACCAAAAGCTAAGCAAAGTAGTTCAAGAACAATGACACCAGTTCTGCAAAGTGTTAAGTTAAGCGCAAGGAGATACTTTTGATGAAGTCCAAAATTCCTCAGCGACTTGCGAAGGCCAGCTTTCTGGTTATCCTCCTGTCGTTGCTTTCAAGCTGTGTCGTTTTATGGCCTGCCGGCTGGAGAGGTGAACGGGATCATGATCGTGCCTTTCAAGCACGGGAACACCACCATCATGATGATGATTAGGCGAGGTTCTAAGCCATTAGGCTCAAAATAAAAAAAGCCGCCCCTAAAGGGCGGCTTTTTCATCCAAGTATGCTTGTGATCGGTAAATTACTTCTTAGCAGGAGCAGCGGTACCAGTGGCAGGAGCTGTAGCAGTGCCTGAACTCGTAGACGACGTGCTAGAGGAACTAGCTGAACCAGAAGCGCTATTAGAAGGTTGATCGAAATTAGTTTCGGTAGCCATCTTCTTTTGCTCCAAGGAACGAAGAACTAACTCATTACCTAAACGGGACAGCTCAAAGTTTCGGGCAGCCTGTTCGCGCTGTTGAAGAATACCCCATACAGCTTCATCATTGATATCAGTGTTGTTATTCAGGTTCGCCAAGTCGTAAATGACCTTGATGTCCTTGATATAGCAAACCATATCGCCGCCTTCATCTGTGGCGTCACGATGAATCCGAATCGCTTTCAGTTTAATGAAAGGCTCATCGTGGGGATACAAAGGACTAACGGTCAGGTCGCGATCGCGTACCTGTGACTGATAGTCAGGGTTATCCCATTGCAACGACTTCCAGCCGTCAAAGTTCAGATAACCGATGAAAATATCCTGAACATCGCCATCCTGATTCGAAAGCAGAAGCGACAAACCTTCGGGATAATTCCGTCCCAGGACATTAACCTGAATCGCCTTAATGACGCCGACGTTCTTTAGAACGCCATAGCCATCAAATTGAGCACCAGGCTTTTCTTGGTTTCCCTTCAACGTCGCATAAGCGGGGATATCGAACGGAGGAACGATATCGGCGTACGAGTTGATCGCATAGCTGGGAAAATGCACGCGAACACCAAGAACCGTCTCGCCAGCATACTTACTGGCATTGGCACTGACAGGAGCCGCAGCCACGTACGATTCTGAGACATTCTCTATCGTACGAGCGGACGAGGTGAGCTTCACTTCCCAGCTCGGGATTGCCAGGGAGATTTTCATCTTCGCTTTATCGGCAGCGCTGTAGGAAGTCCCCGCCTGACGGCTGTAGTCAATGGTGGTTGGCG
>JAJXVP010000017.1 GCA_021782055.1 bacterium
ATTCCCCAAAAAACATCTCCCTCGGCATATTGGCCGGGGCCCGTTTTAAAAAACTTTTGAAACCCCTGCTGTTTCTCGGGCTGAATGCGTTGGCGCAGGCTCGAAATTATAGATTCGTTTAAGCTATTCATGGCAGTTCACACCCCTGTTAGAGTTCTTAGGAACTTTTAGCTCTTATTGAGCGCGTAAAAGTCTCGGTATGCTGTTGGTGGCCTTCCTGCCAGGTAAGAGTGATTTTATTATCAAACATCATCGCCTGGTTGACCCAAGGCCAGTCTTTTCCCGTTACCAGTTTTCCATCAACCTTTTCGATTTCGGTATTGATTGCAGGGAGCTGTGGCGCAAAGTTTCCCTGCGACGATCCGAAGAGAAGTTCCACAAATAAGCGCCATCCGCTGGGGGTCATCTTTAAAGTCACGCCAAAAGGAAAGCTCGAGGTATGTGCCCTTGCCCAGTGGGCAGGGATTTTGGCGTAAAATTGGACATGATCTGAATAATAGACAGCCCAATCACAGCCGCTGAGCCAAGGGAACCCAACCCGGGCATTTCCCAAGGGCATCATTGTATTAATATACACTAGCGGGTGATGAAGGTTTTCCCCTCCCCAAGCAAAGTCAGAACCGACCTGGAGCTCGCCAAAGCCGGTTGAAAATCGAGAGTAACGACCTTCGACAAGCCATGTGCTCGCTTTGGCCTCGTTGACGTACGGAAAGGCGTTGGGGGCACCAGAGTCAAAAAACAACCAAAAGGGCTTGCCATTTTGCTTTGCTTTTAAAAAGAGTAGCCCGGCTCGAGAAACAATGGCGGCTGGAATGGGCCTCCAACCTTTGGGGATTTTAAAAGACGATCCTCGAGGGTAAACAGTCAAGGTTAGGTTTTGCGCATTCCACACCAACCACGAATCTTCAAAGCCGCGGGTGCCTAACACCAAGCCTTCGGTGGGGGTATCCCTTGAACTTAAATCAATGTAGCCAGAAACGTCATCCACAACAAACGGTTCGACGGAAAAGCCGGGTAAAGGTAACTTCGCAAAACGGTATCTTTTTACATGCTGGGGGTTGTTCCTAAAGTAAGGAAAGTTTTCGACTTCGGGAGTTACAGAAAGCGGTTTGCCCAAAACTGAGAGAAATTTTTCAGATTTACGAAGGTGATAGTAGAAACTGGTGTAAGCCCCTGTATCCAACCAAACAAAAAGCTTGTATCCCTTAACCATCACATAGCCGCCAAGCCTATTCGGGGGAATACCGGGCTCCCACTTCAAAACTAGTCCCTGGGGAGGATTTTCGGGCTTTTGTTGCCAGGTTGCACAACCAGCCAGCCACGAGAGGGTGAGAAACAGGACAAGCAGCTTTTTGTTCATACCACAGTCTACCATACGTCTGACTCACCTTTAGTCTTTTGTTCATGGGTCAAAAATCGACTTTCGTACCCGCAAGGTAGCTGATATGGGAAGACTGAACGCAGCATTTTATCCCGAGCGACTTGAGAGTCTCGGCGACATCGAAACAAAGGCCGTTCTCAAAAAGCTGGCTAGTGCCCACCAAGCCCTTGCCGAGCTTAAGGCCACCGCAGATTCGATGCCCAATCAGGACATTCTCATCAGCACCCTATCCCTGCAGGAAGCGAAAGACAGCTCGGCCATAGAGAACATCATCACCACACAGGATGACCTCTACCAGTCAGACAGCTTCGAGCACCGCTATCAAAGCCTAGCCGCAAAGAAAGTTCACAACTACGCCCGAGCCCTGCAGACTGCCCACGAACGTGTAAAGGAGACCGGCCTTATCACTGTCCGGGACATCCTCGTAGTACAGTCCATCATCGAGGAGAACCGAGCCGGGTTCCGCAAGTTGCCGGGAACCGAACTCAAAAATGCGGCTACCGGAGCGACAGTATACAAGCCCCCCCAGCATCCAGACGACATCGCCCTCCTCATGGGCAATCTCGAAGAGTTCCTCAACCGCAACGAGCTTGTGGACTGGGATCCCCTAACCAAGATGGCCCTCGTCCATCACCAGATCGAGAGCATCCATCCCTTCTATGATGGCAACGGCCGCACGGGTCGCGTCCTCAACATCCTAAACCTCGTCAAAGATGGGCTTCTCGGAAGCCCTGTGCTCTACCTCTCCCGCTACATCAACCAGACGAAGGGCGAATACTACCGGCGCCTGCAAGATGTCCGCGATACGCGAAACTGGGAGCCGTGGCTCCTCTACATGATCGGCGGGGTCGAGCGGACATCACGGGAGACGACCCTCCTCATCCACGGGATCAAGACACTCATGCAAGAGTACAAGCAGAGGCTCAAGCTTGATCGCCCGAAGATGTACAGCCATGAGCTCTTAAATAACCTCTTTCGTCACCCCTACACAAAGATTGACTATCTCGTCCGTGATCTCTCGGTTACCCGCAAGACCGCCTCGAAGTACCTCGATGACCTCGTGGAGATCAGGCTCCTGACTAAGCACAAGATCGGAAAAGAAAACTTCTACTTGAACGACGCGCTCTTTCTGCACCTGCAGGAGAAATCCTAGAATACGAGTGCTCGTTAGCTGTTGTAGTCGCCGTCTTGTTGTCCTGTTGAGGGGGCTCTGACGCAAGGTGCGACACCAGAAAGGCTTGTTTTACAAGGGTTTCTGGGAAGGAGCGAGAAATAAAAAAACCACCGTTTTAAGGGTGGTTTTTCTGGGGATACTGGAGAATAGGGGAGTCGAACCCCTGACCTATTGATTGCGAACCAATCGCTCTACCAACTGAGCTAATTCCCCGTATACGGAGTTAAACTAACGTAAACCGTCGCCTTTGACAAGAGCAGGCGAGTTTCAGCTTTCAAGTCTCCCCTTTTCATTGGACAGGTTAGGGATTACAGTAAAAAGGAGGGAGGGGTCAGTGCCAAGCTTTCGCCTTTTTGTTGATCTTGATGGTGTGTTGGCGGATTTTGACCGTGGTGTTTATGAAGCCACGGGACGCTACCCTTCGCAGATGTCCGACCGCGAAATGTGGCCGCTTGTTGCCAGGACCTCCGGTTTCTACGATCGCTTGCCTTGGATGTCAGATGGCCGAGATCTTTGGGAGTTTGTTGCGCGTTATAGCCCCATCATTTGCACAGGCCTACCACGGGGGAACTGGGCCGAACCGCAAAAGCGGCAGTGGTGTCGACGTGAACTGGGTAACGAGGTTCCTGTCGTGACTTGCCAAAGTCGTGAAAAAGGTCAAGCTATTCAAGAGTTCCTCGAGGCCAACGAGACGGCGGTATTAATCGATGACCGCTTAAAATCCCAACCCAGTTGGGTTGATCTGGGCGGGATTTTTATCCTCCACACTTCTGCCTCCGAGAGCATCCGTGCCCTGCGGGACTTAGGTCTGGCATGAACCTTCCCAATCGTAAACAGCTTGAACTTCAGTACAACGCCGACCGAAAACTCTATGAATTGATCCTTCAGAACTTAGGGCACCGCTTTCAAGGTTGGGTAGAACCTTTGGGTCTCCACCCCGGCATCAAAATGCGGGTCAAGTCCTTTCACAGCTGGTTTGATAAAGTTCTACGCAAGATCCGTCAAGGAGTGCCCTCGGATCAAGTCCAGATTCAGGACGTTCTAGGCATGCGGATTGTCTGCCCGTTTATGGAGGACGTAAAAAAAATCGAGGATGTCGTTCGCACCCGCTTGACGGTTCTCGACGAAGAAAAGAAAGGCGCTTTACAGTCCTTTAAAGAGTTCGGTTACGAATCAACCCACTTTCTTGTGGCCGTTCCTCACGACTTGATCGAGGCTCTGTCGCTTGATCAACCTCCTCCGTGCGAAATTCAAATCCGCACTATTCTTCAAGACGCCTGGGCCGAAGTGGAACATGAGCTGATCTACAAGTCGCAGTTTTTTCCCTTTGACCAACCGTTAAAACGTAAGCTCGCCGCGCTCAATGCCAACCTCAGCCTCAGCGATATCATTTTTCAAGAGATTCGGGACTACCAACGTCAGCTCAACCATGAACTCGAAAAACGCCGTCGGAGTTTTCTCGATCGCCTAAAGACGCCGCAGAACCCTGACTCAACCCCAAGGAACAGTGACGACCATTATGCATCCCTCCCTGCCGAAAACATGGACCAAGTTCTGCTCGAGGCACTTTCGGCCCACAACCAAAAGCAATACAAGAGAGCCATCAACCACTATACGGCGATTTTAAAGCGTGGACCACAGAGCTTTGTCCAATCGTTGGTCCTGACCCACCGAGGAATGGCCTATTTTGCCGAAGGTTTGTACGAGAATGCTCTCGATGATTTTGACAGCGCGGTAGAACGGGATGAGCGGAATGCTAAAGCCTACTATTATCGGGGCATGGTTCGCGATTCCATGGAAGAATACGACGCCGCCTTGACCGATTTTGGCAAAAGTCTCGAGATGGTACCCTACCAGTTTGAAGTTCTTTTAGCCCGGGCACGCACTTGGCTGAAGCTCGGACAGCAGGTCAAAGCTCAGCAAGATTGCGAAGCGGCCCTCAACTTATCACCAGACGATCCCGAAGGCTTGGCCTTACAAAGGGAATTGATTCTGGAAAAAAACAGCGGAGCGTGATAGCGTGAGCTTATGAGCGTATTTCGCCCCCTACTTACCCTGGTCACAGGGGCTATCCTCTCGGTAAGCCTCACTTCTTTAGCTTGGGCCGACAGCTTTCAAGTCCGCCTACGAATCTTTCCTCAAGACACCCAGGTTTTTGCCGAGGGAGTCCCCCTCGCCTCTACGCCTGAGACTGATACCATCCGCGATATCTCAGTACCTTCTGGCGTCAAGCGCTTGAGCTTTGGTGCGTTGGGCTGGGAACCTGTCAGTGCGGTCATCCCTGAAGCCGTCAAACAGGGCGCGGTTTGGTCTTTTAAGCTAGAGCCCTACGGGACCACCCTCCGTAAGTTCGCTGAATTTGGCGTGGGCAGACACCCGAGAGGCTTGGCCTTTACGCCCGATGGAAAAAACATCATCGTGGCCACGACCGAAGGTCTTCAGACCTACACTCGCCAAGGTAAACCCGTTTCAAGCCCTGCCGAAAAAGGGGTCTTTACTGATGCGGCTTTGGTCCAAAACACCGTTGCCGCGTTGAACACTGACGGAACTATTGCACTTTTCCCCTCCGCAGTACCGGCCCTCAACTGGGGCTCGTCGGGTAAAGGCTCTTTGGCGGTACTCCCCGGCGGTCGACTTGCGGTTCTTGGCTGGGACGACCCTAGTGTCTCGATCATTGATGTCGCCGCAGCCAAAATCATTACCTCGCTAAAATTAGACGATATGGTAACTTCAGCGGCGCCCTATGCCGGCGGACTGGTCGCCACCCAATTCAACGAAGGTAAACTTTTGTGGATCGCACCGGACGGGAGCTTAACGACGACTTCGATAGGCGGGAACCCTCGTTCTGCAGCATTAGCCGGTTCTCTCGTCTGGATTGCCGATATGGCCTCGGGCAAGGTAAGCGCCGTGGACATAGAACAAAAATCTGTGTTGTTCTCGGTGCCCGTTGGGCCTAATCCCCAGACCCTTGCCGTTTCGCCGAATGGCAAGATCCTCGCGGTAGCCCTACGAGGAACAAATAATCCCGAAAACTTTGCCCTGCAGGGTCCTGATTACGGCCAAGTTCAGTTTCTTGATGCCAAAACCGGAGCCAAGCTCGGTTATGTTTGGGGTCGTGACCAACCGATGGGCCTAGCTTGGTCGCCTTCAGGACGGTTTTTAGCCTTTACCGATTTTTTAACGGGCGATGTTGAAGTTTACCGTGTAAGTTTTTGACCGTTCTTTCTTTGTGCTCCACCTTTGCTCACCTCATTGAGAGCTCATTGACCGGCCAGTGAACCCGTGGTATCCTATTGCTCGTGGAACAGGACTTAGTAGAACAGGACACAGTTTACGGAAAGATTTATTGTGCGAACTGCGCTCACTGCAAAGTGGTTCGCGTTCCTGCTGGCGATGGTAGTCAGTACCTCCTTCGCATTCGTTGTGCAGCAGGTAAGTGGAAAACCAGAAACGGTGTGGAAAAGCTCTATAAGTATTTTACAATAACTCGACGAAGTCTGTTCAATTGTGAATCTTACTGTTCCATGGGTGATACACGAGGTTATTTGCGTCAGCTGCGGTCGCTTTTGCCGCAAAAAGACGAAACCTACACCCAAAATCCTGAAACTCTTTCTTCTCGGTGATGTTTAACCTCAGTAAGATGTAATCCCAAGGATGTTCTCATGAAAAGGCATTATTTTCTGGGCGTAGTAGTTGTTGGACTGCTGCTCACCCTGTCTGGTTGTAAAACTGTTGATACCAATTTCACCCCTAACACCCCCACCGAGGTGTACTTTCAACGTGCGCAACAAGCCTCTGACCAGTATGATTACCAAACCTCACTCAAGATTTATTTGGAACTGCTTGCCAAAAAAGATTTAGACATGTCGACTCGTGTTTCGGCCCTGTATGAAGTGGCCTTTTTGCATTTCAAAATGGGCGACCGGGCCTTGGCTAAAACCCAGTTTCAAAAAATCTTAAACATGTACAACGACCCGACACTCAGTAACTTGCCTATTTGGGTTCAAATTCTTTCGACCAAGATTATAAAAGAAATAGACGCTGGTCAAAAAACAAACCGACAGGGTTGATTGCGCCCCCAGCCACGACGGCCTAAGTCCTAGGTGTTTAGCTTAGTTACCGCCATCTCCCCCTGGGGGAAGTTTGACAATCTGGATTTCGACATTCTTTTCCAGGGCAGTTTGATGGACCATTGCCTCTGTTACTGCGCCCCTAGGCAGGTTATGTTGGGGGGCATCGCCAATTACTAAAATCAAGCGGTGATTGGCCTGCCAGTCAAACGAATTCAAGGCCGCCCACAGTCCCTCGACGACCGCTTCGGGGATATCCCCGCCCCCCGCCGCAGTAGCCTGGTCTAAGGCCTTTTGGATAACTCCGACATCGGACTGAAACGTCACAACCCTGGTAAGGTAATCTTCCATATAATCACGGTAAAAGACCAACCCTAACCGAAAGTGTTGATAATTTTTGGCCTCGGCGGCAATCGGACCAAGCAAATCTTTTTGCAGGGCCTTGAGGTAGTCCTTCATGCTATTGGTTGTATCGATACAAATCACCATATCCAGATCATCATGCACGGCACTCTGAATTCGATGAATTCCCTTGGCAATATCCGAAGCAACATAGACGGGCCCCAGTCGCCTGAGACGGGCGACAGCCGAATCGGTATCGGCAGGTGGGGGGGTAGCCTTTTCAACCAACTGACTTAACTCAAAAGCATTATCTTCGTACCTTCCCGTATAGTCCGCGTAAGGTTTTGAAAAGGTTCGTACCGAAAACCACAGCGATTGACCACTTTTAATGCGCTTTGCCAAGTTAATGCGGCCAAACCTTGCCCCGGGTTCGTGATACCCGTACTCGACCACCGGTGGAATCAAAATAACAAACGCCTCACCAAAATCTTTATCTGGAACAACGGTCGACGAAATCAGGTCGGTATGAGGTCCGGGGAGGAACTTACCGTTTAAAAGTCGCTGTTCATGACCGTTCAGCGCGTTAGGCTCAAGGCCCCTAAAGCTGTAAGTTGCTAGCTTGTGCCCCGCCGGTTCAAAAGCTTCTGTCAAAAGCACCGATTGTACCGCCGGAGTTTTCTTGATGATCAAATGGTACCCGTCGGGGTAAGCTTCAATTCTCACGTCGGCACCTGTAAGGCGTAAACTTGACTCGGGGGTCAACGCAACCAGGGGGAGCGTCGTCAAAACAGCCAGGAGCACAGCAATCAGCTTCATGCCGACATTATCGGAGAATTTTTTGTCAGACTTATCGTTAGCACGTCCCGAGAGTCATCAGTTTTTCTAAGTTGGCGACTTCGATCAGGCCCGACGTGCGTTTAAGCACTTGAGAAGTTATTAAATCGTCTAGCGCTTGTTGCACTTCAGCACGAGCCAACGCCAAAGAAAGCGACAACTCGTCGGCTAACTTTTGTTCGTCGCCAAGTTGTGATGCTTGATGCGCCAGGACCTGTATAGCGCCCCAGACGGCCTGGTGACTAGATTGTTGCGCTAAGCGTTGAATTTGTCCGTTGGCATTTTGCAACCGCCGGCAGAGTTTATCGATGATGCTTAAAGCGATTTTTGGGTTCTTTTCGACCATTTGCTCTAAGCCCAGACGGTCAAAGGCCAATAAGGTGGTGGGTGCTAAGGTTGTGGCAGAAGCAGTCCGTTTTATTCGGTTGACAATGGCCATTTCGCCAAAGAATTCACCCTTTTCTAACACGGCAATCGGCGTTTCTTTGCCGGCAATTTGACGGCTGATTTGAACTTTTCCCTCTTGAATGATGAACATTTGATCGCCTTCTTCATTCTCATGAAACACGATCTGATCGGTAGGAAGAACCTTGCCGTACTTCTGCAAAAGGGGATTGTTATCCATATCTCCAATATAATCAAAAGGTAAGGCCAAAGCGAGAGCGCCTTACGGCCACTTTGAAGCAAAGTCGAGGTCCTGAGTGTTCCCCAAGTCTCAGGAGGATTTATGAAACCATTGAACCTTGGGGCCAGTATTTTGCTTTTAGGAGTTCAGTTTTTGGGCTGCCAGGTTTTTGAGACTGCCGCACCGGCTCGACTGCTGGAGTTCCATGCCGACGAATCGGCACTTCGCTTTACCTTTGATCACGCGCCCAAAGCGGCCGCGATGACCACCGATCCCCCAGGTGTCCTTTCGAGCCCCCACCTGCAAGGCGGTGTGGTGAGCCTAAAACGCCAAAATGAACCCCCAGGACGTGAAATCCGGTATTCCCTTGAAATTCGCGAGGCCCAGGGATTGGTAACCGGGGTCCAAGGTTCCTATTGGGGAATAAACCCCAAAGCCGCTTTGTTACGGTTTTCTGAGGTGCGTAGTGCGGGCAATGGGCGGAACCCCGACGCGATTGAACTTGAAGTTCTTAAGGCCGGGTCTTTAACCGGTCTTTGCGTCGACTTGGCCACCCCTGGGCGTTTTTTTCGGTTTTCCTTTCCTTCGCAAGAGGTACAAAGCGGCCAGTATATGGTGATAGTGGCAGGAGCGCGACGGCCCTCCAGAATTCCGGGAACAATTTTCACTTGGGCTATTCCCGGTTTAGCTAACCAAGGTTTTTTGGTTGTACGAACCGCTCCAGACCAGCTCGCACAAGATGCGTTTTTATGGGGAAAAGATATTAAACGTGCTTCGGCTTTAGCTCAGTCCTATCACCGCCGTGAACCGACTGCTTGGGGTACTCAGTCCCCATGGACGGGACCGGCTTGGTGGCCTGAGGGGGCTAGCGCTACCAGGACGTGGTGTCGCCTCAAAGAAAGGGCCTCACCCAATGGAGTCAGTCAGTGGATGCTCGTTGCAAACGGATGCCAAACGTTAGGCTCGGCCAACCGCCTGACACCTTACGACGCGTCACAAAAACGCACACTCACCGCCAAGGTCGCCAAGAAGAGTAAGACCAAAAGAGCCCCGTCTCACCCAGCGGCTCCCAGGTAAATAACACTAAGCGGCCAGCTTTCCACGAAAGCGCCGGAACTGAAAGCTTTGTCCAGTCCCCCGGTGCTTTCCAACCCATCCAAAACATGAGTTCTGGTGCCGGGCCCTCAAGGAAAGGCCCCTGTTCTCGGCTTAACCAAGAGCCTAGGGTGATCTCGCCCAAGTCAGCTTTAGTCGGGAAAGGAGACTTGTCTTGAGCAAGGAGCAAAGGGGGAAAGGCGCGAAAGGTGTCACCCACAACCTGGGCTACAGACTCTTGAAAGCGCAAGAGGCGAACATCGCCCCGGGGAGGAACCCAAGCCCACCGGGTTTTCTTCATTTTTTCTTTTCCTTGTGTTACTATGCCCCCCATGGTTCAAAAAATCAATCGCTTAGTCGAGAGTCTTGTGCAGGGCTTCAAAACCTGGCCTGGTCTAGAGACCGTGCAAAAGATTCCCTATCAGAGCTACTCTGACGCCCTCTTTGAGTTTACTAGCTTGAAGGTCGACGTGATTCTTGAGGGCGAGATCCCCGTCCAAAAACAACGCCTTAAGGTGCTTCCCCCCCACGAGTTTCTTGAAACCTCGTTAGCCGCGACAAAAGACCGGTTTTTCTTAGAAAGTGTTCCCGTGCATGTGGAATACAAAAAGACTCGTGAAATTGAGACTCTTGTCGCCGGAGTCAGAGATGAGCCTTTTACCTTGACGCAAGGTTCCACCTACGGCCTCTATCGGGTCTTTTGGGGTGTCCCGGTAGTTTCGCGTACTGGTTGGATAGATCGGCAAAAACATATCCTTGAAACCCTGCCCGAAGGCTTTTGGCGCTGGCATGGAGCCAACCTTAACGCTCGGCTCGAACATCAATTGGCAGATATGGGAACCGCACTGTTTCATCAGGACCCTTTGCAGTTTCCTTTGAGTCTGGCCCAGTTGCTCGAGACCGTCACCGAGCACCTTTTGACCTTTCACCACCAATTCTTATGCCCCCCCGAACAACGCCTTCGAGCTCTCGAAGCGTTGCCCAATTTACCTTCGGGTTTTATGGGCTTGCTCAATTCTTTAATTCGATCTGACGGAGCTCTTGATCATGAGCGCAAGCTCACCGTAGCTCGTCGGCTCGTCGAACAGCTTTTGAGTTTGTAAATGCGCGCCTTGGTTGTGATCGTCGTTTTTCTGGGAACCGTCAACCTTCTGTTTGGTGGCGATGTTTTACGTCAGGGGAACAACCAAGCGCCGTTAGAACGGCACAAGCTTGAGTCGCGCGACTTTACGTCATGCTTTGAATGGTCCATGCCGGCAACGGCATCGAATTCTTGGCTTACGGTGGGGCCGTTTCCTCAGGGACAAGTTTTGCTTCAAATTGACCCAGAAACCCACGGTCCCGAAGCACGCTTTCCAGAGCTTTCGGGAACACCTGTTTGGCTTGCCTGGAAGCTCGACACGGGGTTGCATACTCTGCGCGTCACCACAACTGGGCTACCGCCAGGCCCGCTTACCCTTACGCTCAGCCATTCCCTGCCGACAAAAGAACCCCTGGAAGCTCTTTCAGGGTCACAACTCGCCCTCACTCTGCCCCCTTGGCAAACAGCACCTGGCTACACGCCGGCCTTGGAATTCTCTTGGTATTCGAATGCGGGGTTTACCGCGCAAAATACCGTGCGCTTTCGTTTTTCAGGTCGAGCCGGAACGTGGCGCTTTTATCCCCAAGTTTGGCACGATGAGGCACGCCGCTGGCTTTTGACCTTTCGCAAAGGGGCCCCCGTTCCCTTGTACCGGGTAAAGCTGGTAGCGACACCTGGCGAGGCAGCTCTTCCGGCTGACCCCGCCACTATCCTACATTGGCCTGCCGAATGCCTTCGGGAGGGCGATCATGACTGGTTTCTCTGGAACGGTAGGCGAAATATTTTGATCCTTCTGACAAAATCCTACGCAGTTCAAGCCCAATTTCTAACCAGGCTTGCTTTCTTTGTTGAAAAACAGGGCTACCGCGGGACAATTTTGAACGAGCAAGAGGCTCGACGTCTTCACGGCTGGAATGCCCACGATTATGCCCCCGAAGATTTAGCAAACTTTTTCAACCTGGCCAGTGCCGAGAACTTTCCCCTGTCTGCACAAGAAAAGGAACTTCGCCAGAGGTTGATCACTCAAAAGCTTTTGATACCAACTTCACCAGGGCACTGGAAGGCAGGCCAAGGGGCTTTGTTGGGCATCAGCGACGAATCGCCCCCGCCTTTACGTGCCTTTTTGTTGACGCACGAGAGTTTTCATGGGCTGTACTTTACAACACCCCAGTATCGTCAGACTGTGGCTCAAATCTGGAGCCAACTGCCGTCAGCTTGTCGTCAGCAGTTTAGAAATTTTTTGGCTCAGGCACACTACGATGTGACCGATTCCCCTCTGGTAGTGAATGAATTTCAAGCTTACAGCCTACAACAATACTCGGATGGTTGGAGCGACTTTTTTCGTGATAAGGTTCTAAATGCGCCAGGGGTTGCTGACCTCGGGCCCCCAGCTAGCCTACGGGCTTCGCTTTTGAACTACTATTTGCAAGCCGCCGAAAAGCTTGACCAGGCGGTAAGCCAGGACTTTGGAGTGCAATCGGGCGACATTCAGGATCCAGTCGCACATTTCTTGGCTGGCAGAAACAGTCTAACCCTGGCACCACCCTGAGGGGGATTGTCGGCTTGAACCTTGCCACCCAGGGTAAGAACAATCAAATCGACCAACGAAAGCCCCAAGCCCATTCCCTCGGAGTGATTCATAATACCCCCCGATAAAAACGGCTGAAAGAGGTTGGCCAAAGCAAATTCGGGAAACCCTGGGCCCCTGTCCTGAACGGTGAGAACTAACCAATCTCCGGTCCGATCAAGCGAAACATCGATGTGAGGTACCGGGCCCGCGTACTTTTGAGCGTTTTCGAACAAATTGAATAAGGCTTCTTGCAATAATTCTTCGTCACAACGAAGCTCGCCCAGACTGCCCTGAAGGTAAAAAGCGGGTTGGGGTTCGTCGGGGGCTTGGTCCTTTAAGCGGAGCGCCGCTTTTTCAACCAACGCTTTCAAGGGGATCTCGTGGTAATCAAGCGGACGAGAAGACGTCGAGATTCCCGCGTATTCTAAGGCTTTTTTGGTTGAACGCTCAAGGCGCTGGGCGGAATCGTCAACAAACTGCAAGAACTCTTTGGCCTCGGCTTTGTCTACATAGGGCTTAAGCATCTCAACAAAGCCCAAGATCCCACTCAAGGGGGTCCGAAGCTCATGACTGACCAGGGCCACCATATTGGAGCGAGCTTCCTCAAGTCGGTGAATTTGAAAATACGCATCCTGCAGCTCTTGGGTGCGCAAAGCGACTTCTTTCTCGAGACGGCGCTGATGGCGTTGTTCCATATCTTGGTTGCGCACGTACGCCAGTTCTTTTCTGAGCATGGCCAAAAGCATGTGCCAATCGATGGGTTTAAGAACAAAGTTCCCGACACCTAGGTTAATGAGGGGAATCAGGTGCCTTGCCTCGCTGTAGGCCGAAGTGACCAAAAAACTTTGCTGAGGTTTCTGTTTTTGAATTTCTTGAATAAGGCCGATCCCATCCAACTCGGGCATGCTTATATCGGTGATGACCAGCGAAAAGCTATCCTGGCCGAACTTTTGCAGGGCATCGAGGCCATTGACAGCTGTTACTACGGTAGGAAAAATCGATTTAAGAATCTCGGCTACTTCGGCTCGAACACTGTCCTCATCTTCGACGTAGAGAACGCTCGATTCCTCGGCAAGCTTTAAAAGGTCGGCGATTAGCGGGTCACGAACCGTTGTGGGCATTCACATCCTCCTGAGGAAACTCGAGCAAAAAGGACGTCCAATCGTCATGGCAAGACACCGAAAGTTGTCCATCATGAAAGTCTTCCACGATCATTTTGGCCATGTATAAGCCCAACCCGGCATTTTCACCTTTAGAGCTCACATAAGGGTCAAAGATTTTAGGAAAAATCGCGGGCGCAATCGCCCCGCCGTTGTTCTCAATAAGCAAAAGGGCTTTACCGTTCTGGGTGCTTGCCGTCAGATTGATGCGTGGCCTACCCATATCCTGTTCCGCAAAGGCGTCGCCGGCATTTTGCAAAATTTCCAGAATGGCTTGCAGAATTTCACCGGCAAAGCCGTACAGGGGAATATCCTCCGCCGAGAACTCCAAATCGACATGAATCCCTTTCTTTTGAAAGTTTGACTTAAGGAGGTTAACAGCTCGCGTCGCAAGCTCGCAGAGATTTTGCCGTTTGGCCGTTCCCAACGAGGTGTAAAAGCCTCGAAAGGTGTCGATGGTCTGTGACAGGGACTGAACGGTTGCTGTGATCTTATCGAGCTTTTCGCGAAGATAATCTTGATCCAGGGAGCCAAGCTCCGTTTTTAGTTGAACATTGCCTACCAAAGAGTTGATCAAGGTCAGCGGTTGTCGCCATTCGTGGGCAATAAGACTCAGCAGATCGCCCATTTGCGCTTGTCGAGAACGAATAAGCGCAATGCCCTGCTCTCGTCGTGCGGCTTCTTCGCGAATAACTTCTTGGGTGGTGTCGGCGTGAACCACGATATATAAAGGAACGCCGGCCTCGGGCACGAGGGGAAAGACAGTAAGAGTGTCAATAAAAAGTCCGGGGTCACGGGGAATCCTCACAGGACAGCGCCAGAGGGGCACTTGCTTGGCCTGTTCCCACCAGTTCTCGTCAGCGGGTAGGCTTAAGCTCGGACTCGGTTTTCCAAGAAATTGTTGATAATCTTGCGAAAAATACAGCGGAAAATACGGATTTGCATAGAGAAGTACTCCCGCATCGTCCAAAATTTCGATGGGGAGAGGACATTGATCAAGAACATATGAAAAAGCAGAGTTGTCCATAACGCTATTGTAACCTACTTTTGGCGAAAGAAAAGGGCTTTACATACTTTGCTTTTTTGTGTTAGTTTGCCTTTCTAGAGTTTCTGTGAAGGGGTTTCTTATGGCCAGAAGATGCGATATTTGCGGCAAGGGAACAATGTTCGGTAATAATGTTCCTCGCAAAGGTCAGCCGAAGAAGCAGGGTGGCGCTGGACAGCACATCGGGGTGCGAACCCTGAGAACTTTTAAGGCCAATATTGTGAATGTCAAAACCAGCTTGAACGGGACTGTTCAGACCATTAAGGTTTGCACTTCGTGCCTGAAAGCCAACAAGGTGCAAAAAGTCTGACAGCGGCGAGCTGGCGGACGAGACGTTCTCGCGCTTTCTACGGAGAAAAAAACCGGCTTTTTGCCGGTTTTTTTTTGCCTTTGCGGTTTTTTTTGCCTTTGTTCCTTTAGTTCACTTCAACCGTTAAGCCATCCCAAGCCGCCTCGACGCCCTCCGGAAGTCGGGACTGCAAGTCTTGATGCCGTATTTCATGGCCAATGTGGGTTAAATAAGTTTTCTTAGCCCCAAGTTCTCGAGCCAAAAGTACCGCTTTTTCAAACGTCAAATGGGTAGGGTGTGGCGTTCGTTGTAGGCCGTCGAGAAACAACACCTCAAGGCCCTTAAGTTGCTCTAAGCTCGGGGGTGGGAGCGCAGAACAGTCTGTCACGTACCCCATTTCGCCTATCCGAAAGCCAAGAATTTGGTCCTTTCCATGAAAAACCCTCACCGGTAAGACCTCTAGCCCATGGGCGTCAAACCTTTGACCGGCACGAATTTCATGGACCCGTAGTTTGGGCCGCGAATTAAGACCGTCACCGGCAACAAAGGCATAAGGAAACATCCGATTGAGCTGTTGCAACAAGGCTTGTTCGGCCCAGATATCCACACCAGTGCGGTATGAAAGCGGACGAAGGTCATCGAGGCCCAAAATATGGTCGGCGTGGCCATGGGTGAATAAAACCCCGTCAAGATTCTTTAGACCGACCCGTAGCGCCTGGGCACGAAAATCCGGCCCAGTATCGATGATCCAATTTTTCTCGTTCACCGTGAGGAGCAACGAGGAGCGTAGGCGGCGATCTTTCGGGTCAGTTGAGGTACACAGGGAGCACGAACACCCAATAACAGGCAAACCGGTTGAGGTACCGGAACCTAAGACAGTGCAGATCACGAAGGGTTTCCCGCCTCTGCCGCCTTCTTTTTGGCTAAAACCGTTTTTCGAAACAGGTAGTCCTCTAGGATAGACAGCAGTTCATTCGAAAACTCTAACGCCAAGCTTCCTTTTGTGGCAATTTTTCCCGCTATCGTCACCGCCCCACTGCGAAAATAGACTTTGAGCTGTAAATCCTTGGCTTCATCCGGGTTCTCTTGAGCTTCGGGTAATACAAATTCTGCGACCTTGGTACTTAAGGTTTTCAAGGTAACTTTCCAACGCCGTTCGCCTTGCAACAGCTCGGCATAGTGGTTGTAGCCCAAAAGGGAGGACTGTTCTTCATCTAGCACAATCACGGTATCCCACTTCTCGTAGGCCTCTAAACGCAACTCTTGTTCTTCCCAAAATTGTCCCAAAATTTGCACAAGTTCGGCCGGAGCCGTTGTAAACTTTACCTGTAACCAGCAGACATTTTTTCGTTCGGGGAGCGGGGTTATGGCTTGAAGATGAACTTTAATATGAAAGCGAGCAGTGTCTTTTTGCTCCGGATTTTCAAAAACGAGCACCAAAGTGTTGACTGAGGCTAAAAACCGAGAAAAAAGGGTAACTTCCGAGGTGGTCAAAACCCCCAGAAGTTGGGCTCCCTGCAGACCTAAAAGACCGGGTACCACCGTCAGGTTGTATTCCCCGAGCTTCAGCAGGGTTTGATTGGTCAACAACCGTGTACGCCGCTGAAAATAAGGGTCAACTTTAACTTGACGATCGGCGAACTTCGCCTGGAGCTGCTGAACGTCGTATACCTGCATAAGCTTAATATAATCTCTCCTCTTGCGCTCCGCTAGACTCCCCTTTAGAGTGAGCGTATGCGATTATGGGAAACCGCTTTCTTACTTAGCCTGTTGGCCTATCATCTGGCCCTTTTGGCTCCGCGGCGCCGTAGAGCTCCGGCCTGGAACTGGCTGGCCCCGTTAGCCGGCTTGCTAGCCCTGGTTTCGGCATTGGTGGAAGGCCTACGCTGGACAGATATGCCCGCATGGGGACTTTTGATTCTCGACCTCCTGGTTTTGATGTTTACCTTTAAAACGTTGAAAGGTCGGCCGCTCCGCAAAGGTTTTTGGTTTGGCTTGCGCTCTGTGTTTCGGTACCTCTTTGTTTTGGCCTCACTTCTGATGGTTTTAGCCATAGTCTCGTTGTCGTTTTGGTTTCCGCTCCCCGCTAACAGTTGGTCGGGCCCCTTTAAAACGGCGTTACGAATTGAAAACCTCCCGCCTTCTCACGCCGAGCCCTCAGCTCAGAAGCAAGTCTTACTTTGGTACCCGGCAGCAGGCTCCTATACCCCCGGGATTCGACCTTTGCAGACTCGCGCCGCCTGGGTCACCCTTCAAGAGAAGGGTGGTCCCCCGCCTTTTCTGGATTCTCATTGGGCCTTGTTACCAGCAGGACAGCCTGCGCATTTTATTCAGGGCGGCAAGCTCGCCGGTCAAGAGAGCCAATACCCGGTTCTTCTTCTCATCCCGCCCAAAAAGACTTTTGCTTGGGAATATGAATACCTAGCCGAGGATTTGGCCTCCCAGGGCTTTGTAGTGGCCGCACTTACGACGCCCCTGAGTGCGCCCGCCGATAAAACGGTCTTTCAAGATTTTGCCGCTTTTGTCCGGTCTTTTGCCTGGGGTCCCACCTTTTGGAATTCGTTTTGGTATCTTGAGCAACAGCAGTCCCAAGCCCTCAATCGCAACGTCATCGCTGAAGCAGTCCATCTAAAAACGCTTTTAACACAGATGGACGAAACGCCGGGAAATTTGCTTTTTCATGGGCTGGATTTATCGAAGGTTGCCCTTTGGAACCTGGGAGCACCACCACTCGATATGTCCACTTTGGCCGCCCAAGGCTTTAAGGTTGTCGTTACACCCTGCGCCCGCCATACCGGGGACATGACTATTCTCCAGGTACCCTACTCCGGCGAAACTTTTGCACCGGGAGAGGGGCCTGCTGTATGGTCGCTCAAGATTCGCGGATTGCACCCCGCCGATTTAACCGACATGGCGTTTCTTAAGCCGTATTTGGCCTTTTGGAACCTGAAGGGACGCTTCGACGCTCATCCCCAGCTCTTATTCCGGGCGTATACAGGCGATTTCCTTATGCGAGCCTTTTACCCCGCTGGGCATTCATTCACCGAGGGCTTACCTCTTATGGACGATGTCACAGTGACTCATAATTTCCCGGCAGGAAGTAAATCATCCCAGACCAACCCCTCCCCGTCGGCGACCGGGCGTTGAAGGGTTCGTCCCAGGACGAGGTTCAAAAACTGCGGGGAAAGTCCCGGTCGTAAAACCTTTTCGGTTCGCAGAACGGCAACATCCTCGGCAGTCAGCACGTGCCCTGCTTTCAACGCTCGCAAAACGTGCAAACTGCGATTCGTTCGTTCATAATTGGCTTTTTCGCTTTCTGCCAACTGTTTTTTCCCCGAGCCTAAGACGGCTTGTACCCTAGCACCAAACCTGTCCACAGCCCAAGTTAGCCGTTGGGACTCGGGAACCTGTTGAACTTCCCGTAGGGTTTGTACCATTTGCCGAAACAGAGCCGGGTCCAAGGCGATAGGGTCATCCAGGCCAGGGTCGGAACGGTCAAGGCAGAGGTGCTTCTCAACTAAACGCGCACCCACCGCAGCGGCAACTCCCGGCACCAAGTCGGGGTCCATAGAATGGTCAGACACCCCAACTGGGCAACCAAACAATACGGAAAGAGGCTGTAAAACCTTTAAGTTATAATCTTCGGGCGGGGCCGGGTACGCGGTGACGCAGTGCAAGAGCGCCTTTTGACCCGAAAGGACAGCAAACGCCGCTTCGATATCGGCTAGATAGCTCACCCCCGAAGAAAGCACCAAGGGTCGTTGATAAGAGTCTAGCTCTCGTAAAAGAGGAAAATGGTTCAGCTCGGGCGAAGCCACCTTGAACCAACTCGCTCCGATTCGATTGAGCAATTGAGCACTTTTCACCCCAAAAGGGGACGCTAAAAAAACCAAACCTGCTTTTTCGGTCTGTTCGCGGCAAAAGGCATAAAACGCCTCGTCTTGTTCAACGTCTTTAAAACGATCGTAAAGCCTGACCTTTCCCCCCGGCAGAGGAACGTCTCCGGTTAAGGGGTGGATGATTTCGTCGGCGAAGACCACTTGAAACTTGACACAATCCGCTCCCGCTTCGGCGGCAGCGGCAATCAGCTCCCGAGCCAAACTCCTATCACCTTGATGGGAAGTTCCCACCTCCGCAATGACAAAAACCCCCTGTGAAGAGGAAAAAACGTCCTGAAAGTCCTTCATACGGATATTTTCGGCATTTCTCTATCGACAAGTTCAAAGGATGTCGATAAAATTACAGAAACTTGTGGGAGGAGATGCCATGACACCTTTGATTTGTGATTTTACGGGCGAGGTGATTGTTGCGGCGGCGGACCCCCAAAACGGTCCCCAGCTTGACCGGGACTATTTTGTGGCCTACAACCGCGTCTTGAGCGTGAAAGGCAAAGAAAAACTCGATGCCATTGTTTGGGAATCCATGAAAGCTCGTGGTTTCGGCAAGTACAACTTCATGGAATACAAACGAGTCTTTAAGGCTGCCGTTGAACAGTACTGCAATCGTTCCAAGACGACGTATAACAAGAATTTTCACGCCGACAACAAAAACGACTTCCGCTCACCTCAACAATCCTTTTGGCAATAATTTCGCGTCTGTCTCTGCAGTTTGTTTCTTTTGTCAGTTACAATCGTTAGAAATAAAAAAAACCGCCCATGGGCGGTTTTTTTGTTACGCTTTTCTTGGTTTAATCACTTCAAAGCCACAGTAGGGAACCAAAGCGGGCGGAAGGCGTACCGAGCCATCTTTTTGCTGAAAGTTTTCAAGAATCGCCACAATAGCTCGGCTTACCGCCACGGCAGTTCCATTGAGCATGTGGACAGGGCGATTTCGGCCAGCCTCATCCTTGTACCGAATTCCTAAGCGCCTGGCTTGAAAGTCAGTACAGTTCGAGGTTGAGGTGATTTCACCCCAATCGCCACCTTCGCCACGGCCAGGCATCCAGGCCTCGAGGTCATACTTACGATAAGCGGGCGCCCCCAAGTCTCCTGTGCAAGTGTCCACAACCCGGAACGGGATTTGAAGTGAGGTGAATAATTCTTCTTCAAGCCCTCGTAGCTCTTCGTGGAGGGCATCAGACTCTTCGGGACGGCAATAAACAAACATCTCAACTTTAGTAAACTGGTGAACCCGGTACAGTCCTTTCGAGAACTGGCCATGCGCCCCCGCTTCGCGGCGGAAACAGTGCGAAACCCCTGCCATCTTGATGGGACCATGAGACAAATCCAGGATTTCCTCGGAGTAATAGCCCCCCAAGGTAATTTCGGCCGTGCCCACGAGGCAGGTGCCAGTCCCCTCTAAAGGGTAGATGTTCGATTCTTCGCCTCGAGGGTTAAACCCTATCCCTGCTAAAACCTCTTCTTTGGCAATATCAGGGGTAATCAGAGGGGTAAAACCCTTCTTGGTTAACAGGTCTAAGGCGTAGCGCACCAGGCCCAATTCCAAGAACACCCCTTCGTTCTTTAAAAAGTAAAACTTTGTGCCCGAGACCTTCGTTCCAGCTTCAAAATCAATAATGTCGAGGTTTTCGCCCAACTGAACGTGATCCAGCGGAGCAAAGTCAAAGGTTGTGGGGATGCCCACCCGCTTAATTTCTAAGTTATCGCCTTCGAGTTTGCCTACCGGAGCGTCGGGGTGAGCCATGTTGGGAAGGCTCATCATGGCTTTTTTAAAGCTCTCTTCCACCTTCGCTAGCTCTTCTTCGAGGGTGGCAATAGCTTCTTTCAATTGACGGCCCTCCTCGATCAGAGAAGTTCTTACCTCTGGCTCGAGTTTCCCCTTCATTTTACCGGCATTTTCGTTGCGGGCGGCTCGGCGGGCTTCTAGAGTCTGTAACAGTCGTGAGCGTTCCTCGGCTAGCCGAAGCGCTTCATGGGGGTCGGCCGTCATATGGCGATTTTTTACATTCAATAGAACGGCGTCGAGGTTATCCCTCAGAAAATTCAAGTCAAGCATAATTCATCTTACCGAGGAGTTCTTAGCCTGACAAGTTCCTGAGGGAATCCGACGAGAAAGGATTTTTAACTGAAATAGAATTTTGAGAGTTCTTCGAACTCGCTGATGGTCGTGGAAACGTCTTTAGCTGTCTTACACTTCATCAACGCCGGATAAAACTCGGGGTTGGTCATCAATAAGGCGAGATTCTTTAAAACAAAAAGGTGACCATCAGGGGCGTTGTCGTCCCCCACCAGCATCATGACCACATGGACGGGCTTGCCGTCTAAGCTCTGATACTCAATCCCCTTTTGCGAAATCCCGAGAACGCCATAGGTCCGGTTCAAATTCGGAAGATGCGTATGCGGTAAAGCGATATTGCGGGCTATCCCCGTTGTCATTTTCTTTTCGCGTTCCCACAAACCCGTCAACAAAGTCTCACGCGACAAAGCCGGCGCTTTATGAACCAAAAAATCGACCAACTCGCGAAAGAGGTCTTCTTTTGTAGTGCTTTTCAAATCGACAAGAACCCAATCCGGTTTAAAAATCTCGGAAATCAGCATTTTGCCCTCTTTATTTGGCCGTTAGGGCCAGCCCAGCAAGCCGGCCCTAACCTCTTACGACAAACTATTCTTGAGAAGAATGGCAACAACCAACCCCAGAATGGCGTACAGTTCGGGGAAGGCGGCCAGGATCAACGTCGAGGTAAAGACATCACTGCCCAAACCAATCGCATTGATGCCAGAAGCCAAAAGTTGGCCCATCTTGATGGCCGAAGCCAAAGCCACAATGCCAAAGGCAATGCCGGCGGCAAGAATAACGGCCCCGTTAAACACGCTGATATTAGCGGTTAGGTAGGGCTGATAGAGGATGTAGGCCACAAAGCCATACAGACCCTGCGAGGCCGGAAGAGCCGAAAGGATCAGTGCGGTACCGAAAACTTCGGGCCGTTTCTTCAGGGCACCTACAGCGGCGTTACCAGCGGTGACCAGACCGATCGCACTTCCCATGCCTGAAAGACCCGCCATCAGAGCGATGCCAACTCCTGCCAGGATAATACCTAAAGCGTCCATGAAAACTCCTTTTCCTAGATTTTACCTAGTTTTGATTAGATTTTGTCTGCATTCGGAACGGCGAGTAGGAAACTCCTCCCCCCTTAAATCCGATCGCTTTATAGAACTCGACGAACGTGAGCCTGACGGGGTGCACGAACGACGCAATTAAAGCCAAACCGAGGTTGATGGCGTGACCCAAAAGGAGTACTACCACCAGAGCCAGCCACAGCACGGGGTTATCGCCCTTGCCAAGGACCATCAGCCCAATTGTGTTGAAGGACATGGCCAACAGGCCGCCCGCCAACCCCAATGCGAACAAACGCAAGTAGGACAAAAAGTCGCCCAAGATTTGAGAAAAGAACTCAAAAAGCTCCCAAAGCCCATGCGCTGGGCGCAGGTAAAACTTAACATGATGCTCAACACCGTTGAAAAACAGCACCAGAACAAGGCCGACAATTGCTAGAACTTTGGTAACGAGCGGCAGGTTCGGGATAGCGTAAATCCAAGGTCCGATCGGGATTGGTCCCACCATCAGGTGCGGCCCATCACCAAAGTAACCCATCTGAAGGATACCTATGGCCGCAAAGACGACCAAACAGGCTGTCCCCAGCGGTTTCAGGGCCCCCTGTATGCCGTTGTTTTTAAAGCCATTGTAGGACCGAAGCAAATGCCCAATTAGCACCTGAACGATACCCAACAAAATCGGCAACCGCATGGCCTGATCCATGGTACCGAAACTGGCAAACGACTTAAGGAAGCTGGGGTAAACAGAGCTGTCGGCCTGAATCCCGAACATGTCTCCTAAAAGAACGCCCCCCAAGATCGTCGTCAGGGACAAGATAATTCCGAGGCCCGCGATCTTTTTCATGTCGCCCTTGAGAGCAAAAAACGCCGACACGGTAGCTACTAGCATTAAAAACCCATAGCCAACGTCTGCCAGACACAAACCAACAAACAGGGCGAAGAAAGGTCCCAAAAAGGCCGTCGTATCCGCTTCATGATAGTTGGGCAGGCTGTATACCTTTGTGATGGGTTCAAACAGCGACGCCAATTTTCCGTTGCGCATCGCAATCGGAGGCGAATCGGTGTGCGTCGGGTTTTCAATCAAATACGCACAGGTCGACGCCTCCAGAAAGGCTTTAACATCGGCTTCGCGTTTGACGGGGAACCACCCTTGCAGTAAAAGGGCCTTGCCGTCAGCCACTTCAACGAGACTATTGTTAGCCAACGCATAGGCCAAGCGATCTTGATAGGTCTTAATCCCTTTCGTGATTTCGTCTAAATAACGACCATAAGACAAAAGGGCCTTGCGGCGTTTTTCAATCTCTTCGTGAATGGCCAGTACTTTAGCTTTGAGCTGGGTTAACGACCCGGCTAAGAACACCTCTTGACCGACCAGGGCGACAGGTTCCTTTCCTTGCTCAGTCAGAGACACATAGAACACATGCGAGGCGTCGCGAGCCACTTCGATGAACGAAGGTTCCTTGGCCACCGCCTCGTACTCTGCGCTCAACGCGGAGGCAAACCGGCAATGCAACCCTGCGGCTTCAAGAGCCGCCAGCTTTTCGGCGTCGTAGTCGCCCCAAATCTCTTGTAAGGCTACCTCTTTTGCCAGCTTTTCACCCTGTGTACGAAGGTCCTCGAGCTCGACGTTAGTCTTATCGACCACATCGATCATCGGGTCCAGGTCGTCAAGAGGCTCTTGGTGAAACGTGGTATGCGCTTCATCCGTCAGGGCTTTGATAAACCCGTGGATCCGTTCCAGCTTGGTAATGTTTTCTTTAAGAAGCAAAACCTCTAACCGCTGGGAGTCCTTGCCGAACTCAATGTGCAAAACACCTAAATCTTGCAAGGGGCGCAAAATGACATTACGGTCATCGCTCCGTAACAGAAGCGACAGTTTTTTCATCTTCTCGATCATGCAGCACCCGCTCCGGCCGCCTCGGCAGCCTGTTTGGACTTGGTGATCTTTTGAGCCGATTTTTCGAGGTTGTCGACATCTTCCAAATAGCGTTTAATACGCAAAATGGCGTCGTTGTATTCGGGAATTTGAACCTTTTCGTAGAGGTTGACCTTTTGCGTGGTCTTTTTGAGCGAGTACTCCAAAATCGACAAGCGTTTTTCGGCCACCTCAACCTGCGACAAAAGTTCCGTCAGCTCTTTAAGCTCGACAATTCCGAACGCCAACCAGTTGGCTCCAGCAAACCGAGAAAAATAGGCAATGCCATATTCTAGGTTTTGCAGAAGCGGAGTTTTGACACCCGCGACTTTTTTGACACCAACTTCGACATTCTTCAGTTCAAAAATCTCTAACGGAAACTCGGCCCACAGCCCCACGTCTTTTCTTAGGGCATCGAGCCGGTTTTGCAGTTGGGCTTTGAGCTCTTTGAGTTCGTCCTTCTGCTTTTGAATCGTGACGCGCAGAGCGGCTTCTTTGCTTTTCAGAACCGGCAGAGCTGTCTGCCGCATCTTGAGCTGAGCCCGCAACTGTTGCATCGCGATTTTATTGAATTGATAACTTATGGCCATCTTATGCCTTCCAGTACTTATCCATCAGGCTTTGTTTGATGGCAACTTCAATTTTGCTAAAGTATTTGCCAAACAGATTCCACGCCGTATCAAGCATCTCATCGACTTGAATGTTAACGTCGATGGCCAGGAGGCTTCGCGAGTAGTCCGCGCCAAACTGAATCGTACGTTCATCGTAGTCGGTAAGATCAAACCCGTTGTCACGCTTGGTCTTGGCTTTGGCGGCGTCGGCAAACAAACGAACAGCGGCGTTCATCACCTGGGGGTGATCCTCGCGGGTGCGTTTTCCAATGACCAACTGCTTTAAGCGAGATAGTGAGCGGAAGGGGTCAACAATGACCTTTCCCACTTCGGTATCGCGTCGCAAAAACAGCTGACCTTCTGTGATGTAACCGGTGTTGTCAGGAATGGCGTGAGTAATGTCCCCGCCCGACAAGGTGGTAACCGCCACAATCGTAATCGAGCCACCCGATGGCAGCTGGGCAGCTTTTTCGTAGATCTTGGCAAGGTCAGAATACAGTGAACCAGGCATCGAGTCTTTTGAAGGAATTTGATCCATCTTGTTTGAAACAATGGCCAAGGCGTCTGCATAGAGCGTTACGTCCGTTAGCAAAACCAAAACCTGCTGATTTTTCTCGACGGCGAAGTACTCGGCGGCGGTCAAAGCCATATCAGGAATCAACAGTCGTTCGACAGGAGGGTCTTCGGTGGTATTGATAAAGCTAACGATGCGGTCAAGTGCCCCAGCGTTGTCAAACAGATTGCGAAAGTACAGGTAATCGTCATTCGACAAACCCATACCGCCAAGGATAATTTTATCGGCTTTGGTGCGCAATGCAACGTCGGCCATAACTTGGTTGTACGGCTGGTCAGGGTCTGCAAAGAACGGAATTTTTTGACCGGTAACCAGGGTATTGTTCAAGTCGATGCCGGCAATACCCGTAGTGATCAGCTCGGACGGTTGCTTACGGCGCACCGGATTAACGGTAGGAGACCCAATCGGAACTTCTTGTCCATCAACCTCGGGGCCGCCGTCGATGGGCTGGCCATAAGCATTAAAAAAACGGCCCGCCAACTGATCCGAGACTTTCAGCGTGGGGGAACGTCCGGTAAACACGACTTCGGAATTGGTCGAAATGCCTTCGGTTCCTTGAAAAACCTGCAGAGTCACTTCTTCGCCTTGAATTTTGACAACCTGGGCGGGACGTCCATCTACGTAAGCCAGTTCTTCGTTGCCGATCCCCGTCGCCTTGAGCGTACAGGTCGCCTTGGTCAGCTTTAGGATCTTGGTATAAACCTTTTGGAACGCTTGTTTATCCATTACTTCACTCTCCGTTCTTGCAGGGTCTCGCGGAATTCTTTTTCGTACTTGTGGAACTCATCGGACTCATAGACCGCGTAGTTCATCTGCTTGAGGATGTTGATTACCCTTTTAAAGAAGGGAGCCACCTGGTCGAACGAATCAAAATTGTAGCTTGCTTCAACAACTTCGGTGACAACGTCCATCATGTACTTTTGGCGGGGCAACGAACACTGCGAATCGATTTTGTCAAAGGCATCTTGTTGCATCAAAACAAAGTCGATGGTTTCGGCCTTCCAGAAGGTCAAGTGGTAGTCAATCGGAACGCCGTCGTCGCCAAGGATGTTAATTTGGTCACTGGCCTCTTTTCCGCGGTAAACCCAGTTTTTGGCGTTGGCTACCTTGTTCACCCAATCTGATCCTAACTTGGCGTTAAGGTAATCGCGAATCTCAGGATACTCCAGATACTTCGAGTAACTGTCGATCGGGTCAATGGCGGGGTAGCGTTTTTGGTCAGCGCGACCCTGTTGCAAGGCGTAGAAGCAACGGGCTGACTTTTTGGTGGATTCCGTCACCGGTTCCTTGAGGTTACCACCCGCCGGAGAAACCGTACCAATAAAGGTTACTGATCCCGATTGTCCGTTGTTCAAAAGAACGTAACCGGCCCGCGCGTAGAAGTTCGAAATAATCGCAGGCAAGTCCATGGGGAAGGCGTCAGGGCCTGGAAGCTCTTCAAGACGGTTGGACATTTCGCGCAACGCCTGTGCCCAACGAGAAGTGGAGTCAGCCAAGAGCAGAACCTTGAGGCCCATCATCCGGTAGTACTCGGCAATCGTCATCCCGGTATAGACCGACGCTTCGCGGGCCGCTACGGGCATATTCGAGGTATTACAAATAATCGTCGTTCGTTCCATCAAGCTACGACCCGTTCGTGGGTCAATCAGCTCAGGGAACTCGGTGAAAATTTCAACAACCTCGTTCGCGCGTTCTCCACAGGCCGTAAAAACAATCAAGTCTGCTTCAGCGTTTTTCGAAAGGGCGTGTTGCAACACCGTTTTTCCGGCACCGAAAGGCCCGGGAATGAAGCCTGTTCCGCCTTCGGCCATGGGGTTAAAGGTGTCAAACATACGGACACCGGTTTCCATGACCTTAAAGGGACGCGGCTTTTCTTTGTAGGTGTGAATCGCTCGTTTAACCGGCCACTTTTGTACCATAGTCACGGTTTCAACATCACCATGGTCATTTTCTAATTCCGCGATTTTTTGGCGAATCGTGTATGACCCTGCCCCGGTAATGGACTTTACCTTCCAGCGACCTTCGAACTTGAAGGGAACCATCACTTTGTGATCGATCCAGCCTTCTTTAACAGAACCCAGCCAATCGCCGGCGCGAACAAAATCGCCGACCTTGGCGAGCGGTTTGTATTCATACGAAACCTTTTCATCAAGGGCTTCGGTGTATTCTCCGCGTTTAAGAAAGACGCCTGTTTTTTTATCGAGGTCATTTTGTAGACCATCGTAGTTGCGTGACAGGATGCCCGGTCCTAGTTCGACCTCGAGCATGTGCCCCATAAACTCGCAATCTGTCCCGACCTTGAGCATACGGGTACTTTCGTATACCTGGCCGAAGACGGTATCACCTGAAACGCGGATAACTTCCGCCATCAGTTTTCCGTCTTCTAACGCCACAAAAAAGATTTCGTTCTGACCGACGGGGCCGTCAACTTTAACCGTCAGCAGGTTGGCAATGATGCCCGTAATTTTTCCTTTAACCATTACCTTTTCCCTTTTCCGACGAAGAGCTCGTCCGAGAAGACAATACTCCCCTTGATTTGATTCACTAATTTTTCGAACAAACGTCCACCCTCTTCAGGGTTCAGACCATTCCAGCGTTCCACCATGGCAAGCTTTAGCGCATAGGCATAAACCGCATAAGTTCCGAAGGTATCGTTTTCCCAAGTCTGGGTCAGCCAATCCCATCGGATCTGGTCAATGTGTTTTTCAATCGCCGAAGGTTCCGCTGGAACAGCACCACTGATCGTTTGCTTGTCGCGCTCCATGCTGTGAAGTTGTTTTTCTCCGTAGACCTCCACCAACTTGGGGAGGTAAGGAAGATCGAGCGACAGGCCAAAATCTACAGCCGAGGACTGCAAAACAGCCGTCGCCGCTGTGCCAACCTTGATGATGCTTTCATGGAACGGTTGTTTTGTTTTTCGCAACGCCAAAGCGGTGGTCACGTTACGCAGGTCTAAATCGAAGAGAAACCACTCTGCCGTTCTGGGCGCGACAATTTCTTCAAGGCGGTTATAAACCGTCAAAAGAATTTCGTCCAACCGACTGGGTCGACCGCCCAGTTCACGAAATTCTAGCTCGCTGGGTTTAAGCCAGCTCTCGGGAACATCAAACGGTGCTAAAAAATCCGCCAAGAGCTCGCGGGTCCAAACCACCGGTTGACGGTTGGCAACAGGAAAGGCAAATTCTTGAACCGCCACTCCCAAATCCCTCAACAAGAAGAGTTTTTTAAGCTCCTCGAGTTCCTCGGGGAGAAGCATATCGTCGCACTGATCGAGAAAGCCTTTCAGAGTTACCGGCGCCTTGGCGTCAAGAAACAGCTCATAGAGGCTTGATACCAGATAGTAATGCTGTCTCACAGTAGGTCACACCTTCGGCGAAGGGAAGAGAATTTCCTTGGCCCTTACTTTGAGGAAAGACTGAAAGAATTGTTGAAAGTCACGATCGCTAAAGGACAAAATAAACGCCCCGTCTCGGGGCTCAAGGCGAAAACCACCTTCCATGCGGGTTTCGAACTTCAGGTCCACGCCCTTGCCCAGGACTTCGCCAGCTTTGGCTTGAAACAGCTTATCAAAATCTGCCCGCTTCTTTTCGGGGAGTACAAGAGTCACCTCAGGATTCTGAGGATCCCACTTGGCCAAGAGGTCTTTCACCAAGTCTTTTACAAAGGCGGCATCATCCACAGCCGACTTAACACTTGCCGACAGGGCAGAGGTCGCCAGCAGGTTGGTAATTTCGCCCTTGAGAGTCGCCACAGCTTGTTCGCCAGCCATTTTGATTTCGGCCATGGCCTTGGATTTCAGCTGTTCCGCCTCAGCTTTCGCAGAATTGACAACGGACGTTGCTTCCGCCGCCGCTTTTGCTCGGAGTGCTTCTGCCTCCTGGTGAGCTTTTTCCAGAATTCCCTTAGCCTCTTGAGACGCCTTTTCGACCCCATCTTTATAGAGTCTGTCCGTGAGCTCTTGCAGTTTTCCTTCCATACGCGTCAACCTCGCTTACCTATGTCTAGAGGGATACTAACTCAACAATCTGAATTTGGAAAGAGTATCTGACAATAATTCCCCAGGATTTTAGTCATTTAATTAACTGATAATATTTTATCTTTTAACTCAGAATGAACCGTTTTCATAACTTGCATTAATAAAAAAGCCGACCCCAAGGGTCGGCTGGATGACGCTCGTCAGTCTTTGACTAAATTAGTCTTCAACAGGCGAAAAATCGTCTTTAGAAGCCCCGCACATCGGGCAAACCCAGTCGTCCGGGAGGGCTTCGAAGGATGTCCCCGCCTCGATGTCGTTATCCGGATCACCCACTTCAGGATCATAAATATAACCGCAGACATCGCATACAAATTTTTGCATGAGTTTCCTCCTACCTCTCGGTGTTATTATGACAGAAGTATAATGCCAACTTTGACTCAAGTCCAGAATGTTGTTTGTGTTGACATACCTTTTCTTGTCAAAGCAAAATCCCAACGCAGGGGATCGTCGGGCGCGAACCGGCGAAAAAAGTCCGTAATCTCCTGGCAAGCCTTACGATCCGCCTGGCGGCGCGTCGTTACTCCTTCGGCACGGGCCCATGCCAGAACATGGGTATCCACCGGTGCTAGGAGCTCGGACGGTGGGACTCGGGACCAACCGCCGGGGTCGATCGCATCGTGACGTACCATCCAACGAAAAAAAAGATTCAGCCGTTTAAAGGCACTGCTTGTTCTAGGTCGGGGCACAAGAATGCCAAGATCGCCCTGTGAATGAAAGAGGCTCGCAAAGGTTTCGAGGCGAACCCAGGGGTCTGAGGTTTCGCAAAGCGCCGACTCAAGGTTGCCATAGCGGCGCAAAACCTCGCCAGTCGCCGTCAACCAGGTCGCCAGCCGCTGGGATGAAAAAAACCTGTAAGTCAGATCGGCAGTTAAATCAGCCGCCTGAGAGTGGTTTAGTGACCGCAACCCTTCGGCCAAGGGGTGGGGAAGTCGCGCTAAGAGCTTCGTAGCAAACGCGATTATGGCGCTCACGCGTCCTAACGACAGGCAAGCAACCAAAAATGCCCCTACCTCACGGTCGGCAGGGTCAAGCTTCCAGACCAGTGAGACAGGGTCAGTTGGCAACCATTCTGGCCGATGCCACTGCTGATACAGTTCTTCTCCTTCACGGAGAAAGGCCTCAGCCGGATCCACCAAAGACATGAGAAACCGTCACTAAGGGGTCTTTTTGGGCAAAACGTGTCATCCGGTTCAAAAGATTATTGAGCTTGATGCCATAATCGGGGTCCGAGGCCCAAGTTCCCGCCAGTTGCCAGATTGTCGGGGCGCAAGAACGGCGAATCCAAATGAGCCTGGGGTTTACTGGTGCGTTAACCAAGGGGGCTTTTCCGGCATAATACTTCAGGTGCTGGATTTGTGCTCGCACCCCTTCACGGGGTGACAGAAAACTCAAGCCAGGATTGCCGCCGTCTAGCGCTCCAATCCCGGCAAAGTTATTTTGCGAGGCCTGTACCTGCCCGCCGAACCGCAGGTCGTGGGTCTCTAAGAGCATTTGCGCAAAGGCCACATCAGGGTTAACCCCTTCGACTCGAGCCTCTTCCTGGTACAAAAGCGAAAGATTGAGAGCCACAGCCAAGCTGAGCGAAGGGTTTTCATGCACCAAAAACCTGGCGCGCTCCCAGGGGCTTAGCGCCCCTTTGGCCATTAAAAACGGATTAGGAGGAACCCCCTGCACTTGTCCCACCCCCCCTAGGCCCACCAGCAAAGCGAGCAGGGTAAGAAGACGAGTCCAGAAGCTGGAGCTTGCGTTAGACTTTAAGGGCGAAGAAATGATCCACCACCTGCTTATCACCGCGAAAGAAGGGGATAAAATCGTTAAGCTTTACCAGCTGAAAGACTTCATGAATCTTGGCATTAACGTTAAGAAAAGCAATGTCGCCGCCTTTGTTTCGAATCGCCTTGGCCAAACCGATAAAAATGCCAATACCGGTACTGTCGATGTATTTTAGCTCCGTCAGATCAAAGACCAGCTTTTTCATCCCCCCGTTGATGAGGGTGCCGATGAGAAGGTTGAACTCGTCAGAGACTTCCATGACTAGGTTTCCCGACAAATGCACTTTATAGATAAAACTATTGTTTAGATCGTCTTTGCCCAGCGAGACGGCCGACCGCATCAATTCGATTTGGTAGAACATTTCGACCTCGTTGAGTCATTTTACATGGAAG
>JAJXVP010000158.1 GCA_021782055.1 bacterium
ACTCGCAAACTGTAGAACTGCGATACCTGAAGATGGGTCTTCAGGCCTGCCGCAAAGGGTGTGAACGCGCCCATATTATCGATGGCCGAATGGAAGGTTCCGTTCTTCGCGAAATCTTTTCGAACCTCGGCATTGGAACCATGGTTTACGACAGCGATTACGAGGCGATTCGTTCCATGCAGGTTGAGGATATCTCGGAAGTGCTGAACCTTATGCAACCGCTGGTCGATAAGGGCATTCTTGTTCCTCGTTCCGAAGAAACCATCGCCAACGCCTTGGCAGACTATGTCGTTTATGAAATTGATGGAGTTGTTCACGCCTGTGGTGCCCTGCACGTGTTTGATGACCAAGCGGAGCTAGCTGCCATCGCCACCAACCCGACCTATGCGCACCTCAACATGGGCCGAAAGATTTTAGGTTTTTTAATCGACAAAGCTCATCGGCTCCGTTTGACGCGGGTGTTTGCTTTGACAACTCGGACCCTGGACTGGTTTGAACAGCTAGGCTTTACCGAAACCGACCTTGCAAGCCTGCCCCCTGCGCGACAAGCAACATACAACCACAAACGTAAGAGCCGCATTTTTGCCCTCGAGTTGTCACAGGCTCACGAAGGGCCAGAAAGATAAAAATCTGGAAAACTTCTAACTTGACAAAAGTCAACATTACTTCATGCTAGACGATGAGTATTTCAATCAGAACAATTTAGGAGGTTTTATGCACAAGTTGCTGGCCAACCTTTTCGTGGTAACGATTCTTGTGATTACATCGACTTCATGCACCATTACCCTAACCAACACTGTTACATCGAGCTCTATTTCGGGCACCGTTGTCGACGCAGGGTCCTACACGGCCACTCCCCTGCCCAACGTCACCGTTACTTTAACGTCGATTGCTGACAGCTCCTATACAGCAACGGCGACAACCGATTCTTTAGGCAATTATACCTTTATCGGCCTTGACTCGAGTAAATCGCCCTATACCCTAAGCTCATCACTTAATGGCTATTTTATACCTACCGTTCGTGTCAATCAAAATGGGTACAATATTGTGATGGATGACATACCTGCGATGCAACTGAGTGCCACAGACAGTGGTGGGCTGTCGTTTTTGACGGTCTACAATAATCAAGCGGCACATATTGATAGCTACCTATCGTTCCCTGATTCTGATCAATCAACGATTGAACCCAGCTTTACCACCCCCTATGCCGACACTTTGAGTGACACACGAGCCGAGGTGTATTATGCCACACCGGTTTTTCCTTCTAACGCAACCTCTTCCACAGCCACGGTCTTGTTAAGCACCACAGGTATAAGCGCCAATACCTCGGGGGCCAGTAGTTTGACCCTGCGCTCGATACCTTTTACGTACTCGACGACGACCTACCCCGGAAATATCACAAACTACCCGCTGACGATGAGCACTCCTGACGTCAATGGTTTGTATTCCGCTTTTCACAGTTCGTTTGGTACCGATACGGTTTACTTTCGCTACATGGGAGCGGCGGAGTTCTACCTTAACGCGAAATTGGGAACTTTAACCTCGTCCCCTGGGGCGTCCCAGAACCCCAATTTGACCGTTTATTGCGTTCAAACGACCAATACAAACTCCAATCTTAGCGCGACCCTACTGGGATCTTTTACCTTGCCATCGTCCTATTCACTGACGAGTGTAAGCCTGATTCGGGTAAACATGTTCCTGTACTGGGACCAAACGCAAAACACAATAGGTCCCGCCTTACAACTTGCACCTGATGAAAAGGTTATAACCCAAGGCCCAGCAACGGCGACTGGCGCACTCCCCTTCCGCACCTTGATGGGGTCTGGTTCTGGGGTCTTGGGCGTTGTTCTTCCCGCTAGGAGGTCCTAACGATGAAAAACTTACTTAAAGGGCTGTTTACCGTATTGTTGTGCTTGCTCGCCAGTTCGTTGTTCGCGCAAGTCGGCATTATCCTCCCTGGTCAGCGGGCAGCCTCCAACGGGCCGTTTATTGTGCGATTTACAAGCGACATAGCAGGTGCACCCGTCTTTATCAATGGTCAATACTCAAATACGATGAACTTTACAACAAGACTGCCAGGGGGAAGATACGACATTCGTGTGACAGCCCCCGGGCACCCTGACTGGCATCAGCAGGTTACAATTCAAGGTGACACGACAATCAATGCGGACTTTGGCAATGCCTCAAGTCAGCCTCCTCCGGCTCCACCAAATTATACCGTGCGACTTTCAGCCAACATTGATGGAGTTCATATTTTTGTCGATGGCCGTCCTGTCGGGAGTGAAATGCAACTTCCCCCCGGTCGCTACAGCTTCCGCGTGGAAAGGCCTGGCTATCGACCTTGGGAACGGCGTATGGAAATTGAGGGTGACATGGACTTACAAGCCCGGCTTGAACCCGACCCAGCTGTTCTCAGGCTAGAAATGGAGCTAGGTGGACGCGTGGAGTGGCGAATTGATGGGCGGGTTCATTGGACAGAACAACGCAACCCACAGCTAGAACTAGCACCTGGTCCCCATGAGGTTGTCGTCTCGACCGGGGCGTTTCGCACACGGCTCCATGTCGATTTAGCACCGGGACACGTTTACACGCTTAAACCGCACCTCACCATTGAAGAATCACAGCGCTTCGGTCGCCAGGGGGACTAAAGCCGAGAAATTTTTGCCAAGGAACTGCCGGCCCGTTTCAAAATGGTATCAAGGGTCTCGAGGGCGGCGACACCGTCCCTTAGACCTGAAACGGGTTGGTAGTCCTGTTCATACACAGCCCTGACCGCATCTTGCGCCATTCTTAGAAAATATCCTGTAGGATACAGCTCTGACGGGTCAACCTTGACCGGCAAAAGGGATCGCATTTTTTCATAAAAAGGGCTTTCGCCACCTACCCATTCTTCGTACAGGCCGTTACCGATACGGACGCGGCCCCGTTCAAAAGACAAATCCAGCTCAAACACCAGATGGTCCCGATCGGTGGCGATTTCGATCACCGTCGTCACCGTGCCCATCATCATTCGCACCAACAAACTGCCTCCAGACTGACGGACTTCGCCATCGGCTTGAACTTCAGTCCCCTCTTCGCCAGTAAGGTAGCGTAAAATATCCACCAGGTGTGTTCCGTCCCACAATAAAACTTCGCCGGGCGTTCGCCCTCGCCCCATAAACAACTTGGCGTTCACCGAGCGTAAACAGCCGTAGTGTTGACTGGTAATGAGGTCCCTAACACGCTGATAATCACGAGCATAACGCCGCTCATGGTTCACCACCACCTTGGTTGAGTTTTTTTCTAAAGCCCGTTCCAGCTGACGTGCTGCCGAAAGAGTGTCGGTTAAAGGCTTTTCACAAATAACAACCGGAATGCGGTGCCGAAAAGCCAACTTAAGAAGTTCTGCATGGCTATCGGGGTAGGTCGCAATGACTAAAATATCGGGGGACTGTTCGGCAAGAAGTTGTTCCGCCTCGTTATAGAGAGCCCCTACCCCCCAGCGCCGTGAAAAGGTTTGTGCACGCTCCGGGTCGGTATCACATCCGGCAATCAACCTCACTCCCGCTTGGGTGAGGGCTCCGGCATGCGAAGCCGGCTTTTCGCGTTTTTTATCGTCTTCTAAAAGACTTGCGATTCTCCCAAGGCCTATTAAAGCCGCCGTCACAGGAAAATCTGGCTTAAGAACTTTAGACATTTATCTTCCTTGCCTTGACATTGAACCTTTCTAAGCTAACATTAGCAGTATGGCATCTCATAACGCTGAGGTCTCGTCGTTAGAGGGCGTTGCTCTGGTCGAAGAGGCTACCAAGATCATTGAAAATTCACCGGGAAGGCTCCGCGACTCTCACGGTCGTCCGGGCGGTTTAGTTGAGTTTCCTGCAAACCTTCGTCCCATCATCATCGGCGACCTTCATACTAACCTCGACAATTTGAAACAAATTCTGCACCACGAAACAAACTTTGAAGATGTCGCTGCCAACAAAGCCGCCTACATTGTCGTGGGTGACGCCGTTCACGACGATCAGACCGGTAGGATGAAAGATATGACCAGCTCTTTAGTGATGCTGGAAGAAATCTTTCGCTTGATCATTGCTTACCCCCAGAACTTTTTGTACCTCAGGGGCAACCATGACACTTTTGATGCTAGGCTGGTCAAATCAGGCATCGCCCAGGGTAAAGAATTTCGTCTCAAATTGCTTGAGGCCCGCTCGCCCGAGTATGTCGAAGCTGTCGAGAAATTTTTTGACGCTCTGCCGTATTTCATCATCGGGGATGGTTTTGTTATTACCCATGCGGGCCCCCCTCGAGGCGGCTGTACGAAACAGCAATTGATCGATGTTCTAGACCGCCCTGATTTGATGCAGCAACTTACCTGGAACCGTATCAATGAGTTTCATGGCACCCCGAGTTCCCGCGAATATGGCGAACGAGATATACGGGCTATGCTAGAATGCCTCTCGCTGCCCGAGTTTACGCATTTTATCGTGGGTCATAACCTCATCAACGACGGGAACAAAATTGGTTGCTGGATGAATGTCATTGGCGTCAAGAATCATCATATTCTGTATTCAGGGACATCAAGCCAAGCCCCTTACCTAACGTTCCAAAATGGTGAACTGGTGCTGAAAACAGCACAGGTCAAAACTCCTGAGGTGTATTACTATGGATGATCGCGAAAAGTTGGCTGATGAGCTTCACGACCTCGAACTCGTCGACTACTTTTATTTGAACCTGACGACACCCCAGCTTTTGAGTCACCTGAAACAGATTGAGTTAAAACTGACGCCTAAGAGTGATGAAGCTCCGTTTAATGCCATCGTCAAAGGCTACCAAGCCGCAACGGATCAGCAAGGGCACCCCTGGATTGTCAAACCCGTTACCTGTGCCGAAGAGGCTCTTTACCACAGGGTCTGCATGCTGGTGTATCTGTTAGATCATCAAACGGGGACCTTATCGGCGCCGCTCGTCCTTACCAAAATCGACGGTAAGCCTTTTCGTGCCACAAAAGTTATCCGAAAAGGCATACAAATTAGCTCGTATAACTACCTCAACAAACCCTACATCGATTACATTCGCCAAGACTTGGTCAACCGCTGGATCTACTTTGATGAAGACCGAAATCCCAACAACTATTTGGTGATCCAAAACTCCCAACGAAAAGACTTTTTGGTAGCCATTGACTTTGACAAAGCGGATTTAACCACAACAAAAATGAAGATCACTGGTGACCCCGACAAATTTGGATGGTTTCGTACGGAAAAAACGCGGTTTTTAACACTCTTACGGCCGGAACATTTTCAGAATCAGCCCTTAGAACTCTTTGATGCGAGGCTGGAAGCTTTCAATAGACTTTCGAGTGAACAACTTAAGGACTGGGCGTGGTCTTTACTTGAAGGTTGGGCAGAGCCAGAGCTCGCCGAGACCTTGGCCCACAACCTCCGCGAACGCATCCAATACGTCAACGATTACTTTCGGACGTGGTTCAAACCTGCCGCGGAAACCCCGTCAACGACTCACGAAGATGATTATTCTGCGTTTGGAAAGAGCTTTTTGCAGATGTACGGGGATAAACGCTAAGTCAACACAGCTTAGCCTGCAAAACAAACCTCAATATTGAACGGCCGGTCTCCGATAATCGCTATGAAAAGAAGTCAGGGTTGAATATGAGTTTTCAAGAAGACCGGCGAACCATTATGGATGGCGTATATTACATACGCGAAGCTCTCTTTGCCTGCACCGACCCGATTCAGGTGGAAAGTGCCGTGAGTTTTGCCCGGTTTTTGAATTGGTCGGGCATTAACCGAGAAACCTACCCGTTGTTTCTCCGTCTGATACAAACCAACAACCCCTGGGTTATTGATGCCCTTATCGCCAATCGCGAACCTAGGCTGTTATTTTCGACGATCAAACCCAATACCGATTTGATTGATGCCGCCTTTGCGAATCTGTTTTCGTTTCACCCCGATGAACTGTATGAAAAAGCGCTGATGGCCTTGCTGGGCATCATTGAAAACGCCTACTTTGACGCCGATGACGGTTACAAGTGGCACGCCATCGAAATCATGGATATCAACGCCCTGGGCAAGTTCCTCATCAAAGACGCACCTCAGGATCACCCTCTCAATAAATTGGTCCTTCATATTTTGGACCGATTGACGCATTTGGGAGAAGCCTTAAAAGACCCTCAGAAAAACCTCTTGGCCAAACACGCCTTTAATGTTCGTTATGCGTATTTTGATTCAACCAAGGCCCTCAACGACGCCATTCCCAAGCCGATTTTGACAAGAAAGTTTGGTATTGAGCCGGTTCAACCCACCACCGAGTTTGCCGAGCTGACGAAAGCCCGTCAAAAAGATCAGTAAATCTGGCTCACAGCAAGGCCATCACACTAAAGCGCGACGATTTTTAAAGATTTTGATGAAATTTTTTTGACATTTGGCATGGCGCCTCCTAAACTGATAGTAAATCCGCTTGAAGGAGGATACGATGGACAAACAAAGTGAGAAGCTCATTGACAAGATTTGGTCCAAAGAGACCATCATGCAAGTTGAGCTCGGCATCGTTCAAAACATGTTCGGGAGCAGAACCGAAGAAGCAGTCGAAGG
>JAJXVP010000159.1 GCA_021782055.1 bacterium
TGGAGCATCAATGGGGCTTTTTCGGTTGTGTCGACGGTGAGCGCACGAATCTTGTCGCAAACCTATGGGTTTTCGCTCGTTTTGGCCTTAGCGGCCGCACTCTATTTGCTAGCGGCCCTGACCTTTCCTACCCAAAAGTCCAGCGAGGTTGCTCCTGTTGAGGCTTAAGTGCTTACGTTGCCTGATGTTTCTGCTTGTCTTTGGTGGGGCCATCGGTTTGGCTTCTTGTGCCGGGAGTTCAGAGACAAGCCGCTTAGCTATCACACAATTTCACGAGGGCTTTTTGGTGACTCTGCATCCTGAAAGTGCTCCGTTCCCGCAAGAGCGACGCCGCGAGGGCTATACCTATCATGATCGCACTTACAGCTTTCGAGACCATTACGATGACTCCACCGTCAAAGTTTTTTTTCCTTGGACTTGGCGCGAAAATGGCCCTATTAACCTTGTGTTCTTTTTTCACGGCTGGTATTCGTCCATCAATGACGAAATCGCTCAGTTTCATTTGCTGGAGCAGTTTCGGGATAGCAAGGTGAACGCTCTGTTGGTGTTGCCCGAAACCGCCAAGGATGCGCCAGATTCCTTCGGTGGAAAGTTGGAATATCGGGATGGTTTTAGGAAGCTCGTGGACGAAGTGATGCGAGATTTGCATCGCGGGGGTTTTGTAGGCACAGAAAAGATTAACCATATTGTCTTGGCCGGCCACTCGGGTGCTTACCACGTGATCAGCCAGATCCTCTCGCGAGGGGGCCTTACCAGCAAGATCAAGGATGTCCTGCTCTTCGACGCTCTTTACGGCGATTTAGAAGATTTTGCCCAGTGGGTAGATTCTCGGCAAGGGCACTTGTATTCCGTTTTTACGCAAGATGGCGATACCATAGGCTATAATTTTTCGCTCATCGATGACTTGGCGCGAGAGGGTGTTCCCTTACTGCTCGAAGAAGAAAAAGAAGAGGACCGCTTGCCGCCTCATGGCGTTCGAGCGGTTTTTTATCGTAGCCGTCTCGATCACTACCAGGTGGTCGACGCCGAAAGCCAATTCGAAAAACTTCTTAAGACTGCTTGCCGTCCATAAGCGGTGAGGTAAAGAACAGCGGGGACCTAAAATAAGCAGAGCTTGGCATTCATAAAGAGAGACGCAACTTTTTCCTTACCAAGATTTGACAAAGATTTCACGGTTTTCAAACTTGACGGGGCCATACTCTTCCCAGACTTAGTCTGGGGAGGCCTTATGAAAGTCGCCTATTCGATAGCCGGAGAAGGGTTCGGTCATGCCGCCCGTATGGTGTGCCTGGCACCCCGCCTTTTAGAAAAAGCTGAGCTTCATCTGTTTTGCCCTCAAACTGTACAGGGGTATGTTAGGGGGCGTTTGCCTGACGTGCCTATCCGAGATATTCCTCACTTTGGGTTTGTCAAACGTGGTGATCGCGTTTTATTCGCGGCCACCATAGCGTCGGCTCTGCGTCGCTTACCGGGATTTTTACGACAGGTCGTCCTCTTCGCACGCCTGTTGCGAACCGAAGGTTTTGACGCCGTTATTAGTGATTTTGACCCCTATTTGGCGTGGGCTGGCCGGTTGGCGGGGCTACGAGTGGTGCAAATTAACCATCCCGGCATCATAACCAAACACCTTTCCTTGAATCCTCGGTCCTGGCCTGCTGCCCTAGCGGCTTTACTGCTTGAAGGCCCCTGGCATCGGCGTATCCATTGTTCGTTTTATCAAGGCGATGTGGGCCCGCTCTTACGACCAGAACTTTTAAACCGCCCGCGCTCAAGGTCGGGGAGTTGGGTGCTTCACCTTAAACCAGAATACCGGGAGTGGGTGGTTCCGGCCCTCGAAAAAGCCGGTTTAGTGCCCTACGATATCTATCCCAAAGCTGGGGGCGACTTTGATGCCGCCTTGGCCACCGCTCGTGGGGTCATCTCGTCCGCTGGGCACCAAATCATCAGCGAGGCTTTAGTACTAGGCAAACCAATTTTAGTGATTCCTCAAGGCGGGCAGTATGAACAGGCGCTGAATGCTCGTCGCTTAGAAAAAACGGGCCGGGGAATGGTTGGTTCGCGGCGCAACCTCGTCGCCCGTCTACGACGATTTCGCTTTTGGGCTGAAAGTTTTTCGAGACAAGAAGAGGCCGGTTTACTGAACACGTTCACCGATGATACCCCCAAGGCCGTTCAGCTGTTGGGCAGCTATTTAGACGAGGCGGCACTGCCCCTTAGCCAGCGAAACAGAAAATCACCTTCGTCTGAAGTTAAAGGAGTGATCGAAAGGCGGTTGCCGCGCCGAAGAAGGATCATTCCGGCCAACTCGGGTCTAGTCCTTAGCTCCGTGAGGGGAACAAACCGTGTCTTTTCAACCAATTCCACCTCTACCTGGACCCAGCGTGGAGTTTCTCGCTGTGCTTTTGGGTCAAAATAGGGGCTGGCTGTGTCAAACTGTGTCGGGTCTGGGACGGCCGGAGAGACAATTTTGACGATTCCCGCAATCCCCGGAACCGCACAAGACGAGTGATAAAAAAAAGCCAGGTCGCCCGGGGTCATGTCGTCGCGCATAAAGTTTCGTGCTTGATAGTTGCGTACGCCAAACCAGCCCACCCGTTGACTCGGGGCTTGAGCCAAGTCCTCGATGGAAACTTCGCTCGGTTCTGATTTCATTAGCCACCATTTCATGTTGTCTCCTTAGGAGCCGGGGGAAGCTCGCCCCACAAGCCACATTCTCGCACTAAAACCTGATGACGGTTCACCCGAAGAACAACATGGGTAAAATTCACCAAGTAGTGAACACCGCCCTGAATCAACCGGTCGGCGCAACGAAGCGTTTCTGAATCTTCGACGCACAAAAGCGCGGCTTCGATATGGCGAGTTAAACAGACCCCGACAATTTCGGTCGTTGCATGGACGGGGAAGGGCAAGTCCAACTGCTCGCGGCGGTTTAGCCGGCTTTCAAAGCCCGCGACAATTTGGTAACGTTTTTGGGCACTGTGCTCTAAGCTGGACCACAGGGACAGCCCTGCTTCGCCCAGACCTACCAGGGCTGTGCGCAAAGGGCGCGCTGGCTCAAGCATTGGTGCAAGAAGGTTTTGTAGCTGGACCAAGTCGTAGGCGGCGCCAGGCGAGTCCATTTCGACCCAACTGATATCATGGCGAATGGTCACCGGACTTGTCCCCAACCACCGGGCAAAGTCGCGACTGGTAGCCTGCAGACGGCCCGAGCTGATCAGCTCGGGTAAAAGGGCATACATCAGCATAAGCCGTTGTCTACTCTGGGGAGGGATGCCAGCCGACATCCTTACGCCTTTCCCCAGACTTTTTTCAGCGCGTCGGACAGCCGGTGCACCGGAATCGCTCCGGCAAGCGAGCCCGCTTCTGGTGAGGCCGGAATTACCGTTGGTGAAAACCCCAGGTCGGCGGCGGCTTTGACGCGGCGGCGCAGATGGGTGGTGGGGCGTACTTCGCCGGCCAGGGAGAGTTCTCCAGCCGACGTCCAACCCGGCGGCAGGCTCTGACCTGTGCGGGCACTATACAGGGCAAAGGCCAAGGCAAGGTCTGCCCCGGGGTCGGCAACGCGGATCCCGCCGGCGACATTGACATAAATATCGTGATCGCTAAAGCGCACTCCGGTAGACTTTTCTAAAACAGCGGCGACTCGGCTTACCCGTCCGCTATCGATGCGGTCAGAATACACGCGGCTGAGCCCCCCTTTTGCGGGCACGGTGAGGGCTTGGATCTCGACTAGCAGGGTGCGGCTCCCTTCAAAAAGGGGCGCTACGGCAATACCCGGTGGCAAATCCCCTTCACGCCTTACTAAGAATACAGTTTCAGGATTTGCTACTTCAACAAGGCCTTGTTCTTCCATCGTAAAGAGGCCCACCTCATCGACACTGCCAAAGCGGTTTTTTGCCGCGCGAAGAATGCGAACATCGCCCGCGGCCTCTTCAAACAACAGGACAGTGTCTACCATATGCTCAATGAGCTTAGGTCCGGCTATAAGGCCTCCCTTCGTCACGTGGGCAATTAAAAAAGCGGCGATTTCTCGTTCCTTGGCCCAACTGAGAATTTCTTGGCACCCGAACTTGAGTTGGTTAACCGTCCCGGGAACATCGCCCGCGTCAGGGCTATAGAGGGTTTGAATTGAATCAAGGATCAGTACCGTTGGTTTGATTTTTTCAAGAACGCCTAGGATTACCGGAACATGGGTTTCAATCAGGATTTCAAGACCGTCACGGTGAAGCTTTAGGCGTTCGGCCCGCATTTTGATCTGAGCCGCAGATTCTTCTCCCGAGACATACAGCACCCTGCCGGCGGTCTTAACTCGGGCCGCGAGCTGTAACAGCAACGTAGATTTGCCAATCCCTGGTTCACCGCCGACCAAAATTCCGGCTCCCCGAACTAAGCCTCCCCCTAAAACCTGGTTAACTTCGGCAAGGCCGGTATCCCAGCGTGTTCCTTCTTGAGGGTCGAGGGCGGCTAAGGGGATACTGATGCCCCCGCTTGACGATTTGGGTGACCCTGGCTGAGGGGTAGGTGAGGCCGAAAGACTTTCTTCTTGAAAGGTATTCCAAGCGCCACATTGGGGACAGCGCCCCAACCAACGAGATTCTTGATGGGAACATTCCCGGCAGACAAAAACAGTGCGGCGTTTCATCGGTACCTCAATTCCGCGAGGGCTTAAAGCCGGTTTGCGCGACAACGCTAAGAAAACCGCCCAGGGCTTGCATTCCTTCTTCCCAAAGCGTGTCGGGGGTGTGATGAAAGACCCAAGCCGCGCGGGCTGGCATGGTGTGCCACAGTCCTCGGCGCAATTCTAAATCTAATTGGTTGGGACCCCAACCTGCATACCCTTGGTACAAGTGCCAGCGAACTCGTTCCTCGGGTGTTAACGTCGAAACCTCTGACGTGTATTCTTTCAAATTTTCTAAGGAGGGTTCAAACCAGATGCCTGGGGCTATGAGACGTTCACCTTCAGAGCGGTATTGTTTTGGCAAACCGTTATGGAGGCAAAAAAGCGTACGGCTCACAGGCCCGCCCTTGAAAAACCCAAGGTTGCTATAGTCAGTCTTGAAGGGAGCCATCCCCTCAAGGCGTTTGTTGACGACGAGACCAAAGGCGTTCTGCGGCGTATGCTCAAGAATCACAAGAACAGACCGCGAAAACTGGGGGTCTGTCACATCAAGATCAGCAAACAAAAACGAGCCTGCTAACGAGGTAAACGCATCTTGCATAGACTCAGATTATCCAACTTCCTGCGGAAAATCCACCACGGCCCTGACCTGGAGTAAAAAGTTCCGCCATTCTCGTGTGGTTAACGGTTGGGGGGCAAACAGCTCTTGGTCGATTGCTTGGGCCACAAGGTTAAGCGGTGTCGCCAAGCCCGGGACCGCCGTCGCTAAACGGTTCAGGTAAGCCCGAGTTGTTTCCCAGGGCTGGTAAGCATAAGCCGGACCAAGCTGTTCTTGGGCCTGAGCCCAATGAACAATGCGCAGAAACGCTTCGGCCAGTGCAGAGTATCGTCGGTGTTGACCGCTTTGAGCCCAGCGCCGGGCAAGCTTTCGCGCTTCTTCTTTTTGCTTTTCCCAGGGTCGGGGAACCTTTGTCGAAGCTTTTTGTCGAAGTAGGGCACGCCAAAACCGCAACAACTGCTGTGCCAAGCGCCGCCGCCAAAAGATTAACCACGGTTCTTCGCGGGCTTTTCCTTGCAAAATCTCTACTAGCGGCCATAGAAGAAACACTACCGCCGCCACCGGAAGAAGCGAGAGTAGGACCGAAAAGAGCATGAGGAGGGTGCGGGCAACGGTGGCCAGGTAGTGCATGAGTGCTAAAACAGCCACTAACAGCAACAACTGCCACGGCGAAAGTGCTGGTACCGAAGGGGCAGACGGCAAGGGTGTTGGGGTCGCTGGAGTCGGAACCGGGGTGGGGAGTGGAGTATCCTGCTCGGGGGGCGAAGTCAGGTTCACAGTCAGCCCATGACCAGGCAGGGTTACTAGCGCCGCCACACTGGCTAGGGCTAAAAGGCCCCAAGCCATACCCAGCGTGCGAAGTTTTTGTGCCAGGGTCCAACGGTAACCCCAAACAAAATCTTGGACTTCGCGACGAAAGGTTTTCAGGACGGGGACAAGCGCTAAGCCCACCACAACGCTGGCCACGCCAAGGGCAGTTTGCCCAAAGATCTGGCAAAGAAGCAGGGTTAGCCCCGTCATGCTCAAGGTCGATACCAGCAGTGCGCGTTCGTTGTGTTGCGAAAAATCGGCCTCCGTTTGAAAATCGCGCATGCGTAGGGCTAACGGGGGGCCGCTGTTGAGACCGTGGAGGTGTTGAAACAGGCGTGCCCGAGGGGTCAGATGTCGCTGCCAAAACATAGACAGCCCCCCTGCTAAAAGGGCAAATAGTAGGCTTAAAAGATGCGGCGCGTGGGGAGACCACCACAGCGGGAGGGGGTCTGTCAGCGTCAGGGACACGCTGATTCCGGCGACCAGGAGGGCCAACCGCCACAGCTTTTTCCAAAAGGCCCCATGAAGGTACCGTGCCAAGGCCGTCCACAAGCTAAGGGCGACAAAAAAA
>JAJXVP010000160.1 GCA_021782055.1 bacterium
CTTCGGAAGGTGAAATTTCATAACGACTCCTTATCGTAAGATAACACTATACTTGACTTGTTTTTGCTGATCGTTAATCCGGCTATAGCCTGATATTGAATACGAAATATTTCTGATTTTAATTTGCTAAATCCATGATCCAATGAATAGCGGGTGTTTTTCTACGGCGTTGCCGATGAGCCCCAATACTTCGGTTTCCGTTCAAGCCGCGCTTGGTCCGAAACTGATGAACGAGGTAATCTATGAAATTATTGCGAGGAAGCCTAGCCGTTTTGGGTATGGCAGCCAGCGTGGCGCTGTTAGCGTCTTGTGCAACAACTGGGTCGGCGGGCGCTGGCTCCGCCTCCCCGGCTAACGGGGCTATTGTGATCCCCAAGGCTACTAGTGCTATACCGGTGGACGGTAATGCCACAGGTTGGCCGGCCACCAAAGGCATCGCGATTAACGATGATGCCGATGGGGTAACGGGAAATATCAAGCTCTGCTACGATGCCACGAACCTCTATGTTTTCGTGTCGGTGAACGGCGACAAGCCGATTAACTTCAACCACGGTAAGGATATTTGGAACGGCAATGCCTTGGAGATTCTCTTTGGTATGGACCCGAACGCCAGCAAGTTTGAAGCCGCTATGGGCGACAAAGACTATCAGATCGGGCTTTCACCCGGAAATCCCCGTGTCAAGATTGAACCTACCAGCCATGACTGGACCCATAACAACGGTCAAGCGGCCAGCGCCATGAAAGTGGTTGTAACCGCACAGGGATATCAGATGGAAGCCAGTATTCCGTGGAGTCATTTTGCCGGCTTCAAGCCTGCCTCTGGCGCAACTTTTGCCGTAGATTTTGCCCTGGATGAGGCTTCTGGCATGGGCCTGTCGCGTGACAGCCAATGGATCATGGATGGTAATGCGGACTACTACCACGTTCCCTCTCAGTGGACCAAAGTTGCTGAACTTGAATAGTTTAGCTCAAAAAAAATAAGGAGCCTATAATGAAGAAAATTTCTTGGTTTGCGGCTGCGGCAGTATCCGCGGCCCTTTTGACGGCGGTTTCGTGTGCCTCTGCCCCTTCCGGGGCGTCTGATAACTCTGCCGCTTCTGCGGCGGCGGCCGGAACGGTGATTCCCAAGGCGGCTTCAGCGCTAACGATTGATGGCACCGATACCGGCTGGCCCGCGGCGGGTGTGTTTCCCATCAATGATGCGGATGCTGGAGTCACAGGTAAAATTCACCTTGCCTACGACGCTACCGCGCTCTATATCTACATTGATGTTTCGGGCGTAAAACCGATCAATTTCCAGACTGGCAAGGACATTTGGAACGGTAACTGTCTAGAAGTTCTGTTGGGGCTGGACCCGGCAGAAAGCAAGTATGCAGCGGCAATTGGTCCTCAGGACTATCAAATTGGGATTTCCCCCGGGAATGCCCGGTCCCATATTAATCCTTCAAGCCACGATTGGACCCATGGAACGGGCGATCCGGCACAAGAGATTAAGGTGGTTCCTACGGCTCAAGGTTACCAGATGTCGGCAAAAGTTTTATGGAGTCACTTCAACTATACGCCAGCTTCGGGCAAGACCTTTATGCTGGATTTCGCGCTTGACACCGCTTCAGACCCTGGCTTATCCCGCGATGGCCAGTGGATCATGACGGGCAATGCCGACTTCTACCATACACCGTCAGAGTGGACTACCGTCGCTCGTTTGGAATAGTTCAGATCTTGTAAAGAAAAAGTTTTGCAAAAGGGCGGCTTGCATAGGTACGCCGCCCGCATGAATTGAGGTCCTTTGTGAAGGGCGGTTCCGGCTTCGGCCGGTTCCGCTTTTTTTATTTGTGGTGATTGTTCTCAGGAGTGTGTCTATTCGTTGAGCGGAATACGAAGATTGAGTACGGCGCCTTGACCTTCGGGGGCGTCACCTACGGTAAAAATTCCTGAAAGTTGGGCTGCACGGTAGCGAATGGTCCTGAGTTCGATACCTTTTTCAGAAGCCTCTCCAAAGCCTTTCCCGTTATCTTGATAAGACAACAGGAGTTCGCCAGGAGCTTCCTTAAGCTGAAAATGGAGCCTTGTCGCTTTGGCATGCTTAAGCGCGTTTTGTACCGATTCTTGGACGATCCGAAAAAGGTGCAATTGAGCGCCAAAATTGAGGCTTGCGCCAGCCTTTTGAGGTTCGGCCTCAAAAACGCATCTTAAACCCGTCTGTTTTTCTATCCCAGATAAAAACTCTTGAATTACCTCAGCAATGGGAACAGAACCAACGTCCTTTGGAAATAGGCCTTTCGAAATTGCCCTAGCCCTAGCTTGTAAGGTGTTGATTAAATGGATCAACTCATCCATTTCAGAAGGGGGCTTTCCGCGTGAGCGAACTTCATCGCGGACCATACCGGCATAAATGGAAAGGGCCGCAATTTGTTGACAGACATCATCGTGGATTTCCATTCCGACGCGTTCCCGCTCTTGCTCCGCTATGGTGAGCAGCTCTTTTTCTAGTTGTTTTTGTTGACTGATATCGACCACACAAAGGATGTGTGACCGTTCACCTCGGAGCGTTAACTCGGCACCGCTGGCTAAAATTTGATGTTGGTGGTGCTGAGTGTCTTCAATTTTAAATTCGCGAATATTTTCTATACTTGTTCCCCGTGCCCAAGCCAAGAGGGGGGCGACACAGTTAAGAATGCTTCCCTCGGCGCTGGCATCTCTCTCGAGATGAAGCATTTCTCGGGCGGGTTGGTTTACAAAAAGAACTTTGTTGGATTGCTCGCTGATAATCAACAAAGGAATCGGCTGGCTATTGAGAATCGTCTCTAAGGCATGCCTTTCTTGCTGAAGCGAGCCTTCAAGCTGGCGGCGTTGATGAACTTCTTTTTCAAGTTCACGCATGGCAAGGGTGAGGCTTTGTGTGCGAAGCTCCACCGCGACCTCTAATTCTTCGGTGTGGTGCAAAAGCTGCTCTGTCATGCGGAGCCGCTGAAGGGTATTGATGGTGTGTGAAGCCACAATACGAATCATCTGCATCAACCGCGCGTCACATTGGCAAACAAAAACCCCTTGCAACTCGCCCGAAACCAAAAGGAGAAAGGCCACCGTTACTTCGCCGGTAAAAAGGGGTTTGCCCATCGGGCCAATAAAGTCTTTGGCCGAGACGGTCGTGCTTTCATTGGTCACGAGGCCTGGATCCGAGGGGTAGACGCGAGAAACCGAAAGGTAGTCTGCCGGTTCAAAGAGGCCAAACGCCAAATTTCTGACACCAGCGACCTTGGCAAAGTGAGTCAAAGATAGATTTAATTCAGAGACACTCGCCACCGCGTTGACCGAAAGGCTAAAGTCAGAAACGGCTGTTCGAAAGCGACTGTCCTGGCTTTGGGCATACGTCGAAAGCGCCAGCCGTTCCCGATAAAAGTCAAGGGGAGCGTCGCGACTACAACCGCAGGATTCTCGAAGAATAAGGGTAGTAGGAACGGTGCGCCGAACCGCTGAACGGGTTTCCGTAGGGCTTGCCGAGCCTAACAAATCAAGGACGGCTTGCGCGGTGGCCAGAGGTTCTTGGCGAATTGTTGTGAGGGATGGAACTTGTAAAGCGGCCAGTTCCACGTCGTCAAAGCCTGTAACAGCGCATTCCGAGGGTACCGCAATGCCGAATTCGGCTAAAGCGCGTAGCGCGCCAAACGCCATATTGTCATTACACGCCGTTATTACCCGAGGAAACGGACGAGAAGAATCCTGCAATCGTTCTTTTACCAAGTCATAGGCAAGGTCTTCTTGAAAATAGCCCCTAAGGTATTCAGCCGTTACGTCCGGGCAGTGAGTGATTTCCCGTCGGATTGCCGCTTCGCGCTGTGAGCCGTCGAAAGAATTTTCGGGACCCAGGAGAAAAAGGTAGTGCCGATACCCATGACTGTCATAGAGGTGGCGAAGCATATCGCGCATTGGCTGCTCATTATCGATAGTTACGGTGGCTAAAGGGATTGTGGGCTGACCAATGACCACGCCCGGGCGACGAGAGATCGCTTTAAGAATCCTAGCGGCTGAGGGCATATCTGAATTAATCACCAGTGGGTCAACGAGCAGAACATAGGCATCAAAAAGGCCGTGTTCAGCCCAGGCCACCATCAATTGATCAATATCCGCACTGGGGTGCTCGCGCCAGGCCACATTTACCGTGAGGGCACAGGTTGTAATCCCCCTCTCAGAGCACAACTTGGTCAAGGCTCGGATAAGGTTGAGCTGATAGAGGTCGGCAGCGTCGGTGCAGATGATTGCTAAATCCATGATCTCGCCGATACTCATACTGCCCCCCTCTATCCGCTAGTTGTCAAGTTAAATCTTTTAAAGAGTAGGTCTAGGGGTGTACGATCTCAGAGCCGGGCACCGTGGGATTTTGATACAAGCGGACCCAATCGACCTCCATTTTTGCCGGGAAAAGCTTGTTATCAACACCATGCTGACCACCCCAGGTCCCGCCAATCGCTAGGTTCATGATGATGTAGAACGGCTTATCAAAGGGCCAGCGGCGCCAATCGCCACCATCTTTGTTGAAGGTGAGAAACGGATGGTTATCGACAAGGAAGGTGATATGGTCGGGGTACCATTCCAGAGAATACACATGCCATTGGTTGACGTCGCGAACAGGGTAGGTTGCCGTAATTTGTGTGCCAAGAGTGTAATTGTACTTTGAAGTATGAAGCGTACTGTGGATCTTGTTCCCTTCAAAACCTACTTCTTCCATAACATCGATTTCTCCTGAGTCCGGCCACATATAACCGTGTCCCGAGGGGTCTATCGGAAGGAGCCATAGGGCGGGCCAGGTCCCCCTCCCCAAAGGCAGTTTTGCGCGAAAATCTAAGCGGCCATAACGAAAGGCAAGGTTCATCGATGAGCTGATGCGTCCCGAGGTGATCTTCCAACCATTTTTGGTCTTGGTGCGCAATGCCTCCAAAACCAAGTGACCATTGGCGATATAAATGTTGGCAGGATCAGCCGTGTAGGCCTGTAGCTCGGAGTTATTGGCAAGCGGCGGGTATTCTTCAGGCATCCACACGCCCTTTGTTAACGATTTTTCGGTCGTGAAGTTATCGTGCCAAACAAGTTTCCACCCTGTAGAACTGGGCAAAACCCCCGGATCATTTTCTTGGCTCCCTTCAGCGGTCAAGGCTTGAGAAAATACTCCTAGTAAGAGCAAAACAATGCCCGGTTTTAAAAATCTTTGTAGCAACATGAAAGACCTCCTTAGCGGTATCATGCAAATTGACTCAAATCGAGAGCTGTTTCGTCGAGCACACGGATAACCACTTTCCAAGATTTTTGTTCCTGGGGTAAGAGGGTTACCGCCGTGCCCCGGCGTTGGGCAACGGCAAGAGAATCGAAGAAGCCGTTGGCCGGTTCAACCGCAAGGTTATAGTCACCTTGGACTTCAGGATCGCCACGATTGATCCAAACTCCTAGGTAAGGGGTTTCTTCTGGATCAAATTCGACAAGAAAAGCCAGTTTCTGACTTCGGTACCAAATGCCTGCCATGCCAGTTATTGGGCCCTGAGGGTAAAATTTGTAACATTTTTTATCAGCATATTCGGCAAGTTCACACACATTCCAGGCTTTTTTGTCTAAAGAATCCTGAACGGGAAAGGGCAGAACCTCTTCGCGCTGACCATACTGGTGGACATTAAACATCTGTGAAACACGCGGAAGAAGCAGTTTTGCATCGTTTTGAAACACACAAAGGGGGTGCAGAGCCCAGAGGTAATCCACAGGACCATCCCCTTCGTTCGTGACATGGTAATGAAATTCTAACGAGTGTTCGTCAATCCACGAAATTGTTTTTTCAAAGAGGAGCGGCAGTTCTAAAAGGCGAATCCTACCGTGGATCTTTTGATCTGCAAGATGAACGGACCAGGGACGGCTCCAAACTCCACCATGATCGGGCAAGGATCGACCTGCAAAAATCGGCCCCTCATACAGACATTCATCAATCGTTGGCAACATTTCATCGCACCCAGAGGCCTCAAAGTCGACAAAACGCCCCCGGTAGGCGGGAATGGGGTGCTTTCCACTGACAGGTTGAAAGAGAAACTCCATTCCAGAGTTTTTTTCACGCAACGAGCTAAACTTAAAACCTATTTCGGGTAAAAACCGGGCGGTAAGACGCGACGATTCAAGAACGATTTCACGGGTGGCGGATTCTTGATGTTCTTGCAGTGTGATGGTCATAGGCTCCCTGAGTAGTTCAGTTTGTCACGGCGTAACTAATCGGAGAATAAGAAATAAAACTGTTTAAAGCATCAGAAAAATAACTGATTTCTTGTAAGGTTGCTGTTCTTAATTGGAATCAGGATAATCTTGGATTCCGGCCGAAAGGCCTCGGGTGTAGTTTCATGTCAGATACCTTGGGCTGAAAATCTCTGGCTCTCAGGGTTTTCGTTCCTGATTGGACTCCGGGAACCAAGTCCACAAAGGGTTGTCTTGTGGTATGGGAACGGTTGATCAACAGCCGTTCCCCCTTTTTTTATTGGAGGCATGTGACTATACTCAAATCTGGACAGACAAGAAAAAGG
>JAJXVP010000018.1 GCA_021782055.1 bacterium
CTAGCATTGTCTGAAGAAAATGCGCCGACAGGTAAAGCGCGGCCGTTGTCGCCGTAGGGTCGTCAGGATACAGCGATGGATTGAAGATCAGCATCGCCTCGTTGATAGCGTTGGTGATATCTGTATCAAGAACGGCCGGCAAAGCAGTCCCATAGGCAAACTGCCCTCGAGCAAAATAGGCCTGGAACTGCGCTACCGTTAACGGGTTCATTGCTGGTTCTGTCCTTGCGGATTCTGGCCCTTAGGAGCAACGTCTTTTTGAATTGCAGCTAACTGCGATTTCAAAGCTGTGTTTTCGGCAGTAAGCGCATCGACCTGCTTTTGCAAGTCTGCAACCTTTGCCTGATCATTCCGGCGGCCGGCGGCCGGAATCGTCGCCAAGTCCTGAGGGTAATCAAGCAGGAGTTTTTTTCCCAAGGCATCTTGGACGTTAGCGGATGCCCCCGCCGAAATAACCGTTTTGTCCGGTAAGCGAATATCTCGCGCGCCGCGATTGTAAAGTGTCATCATGGCCCCCCATAGGTCTGATTGGGGAATGCTATCCCCGAAAAGGGATCAGTTGTGATTTTGACCCCACGTGCTTCGGCTCGGCCGAAAAGATAAAAGAAACTGTCGCGTTGATTTCCGTATTCCGAAAAGTGCGAGAGGTGGACCCCGCGAAAACTAATTTCCATGTACCCATCCAGAATGGCCAGCGCCATCATCCACGACACCGATCCACCAAATCTTGCACCGAACGCATCAATCAAACATCTCGATGGCAAGATATTCGCATTCGGAAGATCACTGCACGGATCCATAAGGACGAGTCGTTCCTGGACGTCTGTTAGCCACGGCTCGAAAAGCTCCTTGCCGTGCAGTTGGAAAATCTTGTCAACGCGACAATCAATCGACTTAAGAGCTTCGAAGGCCGTTGACGTTGCCCAAATGTCACTGGTTTGAGAATCAAGCTTTGTCTGTTCGTAGCCAGAGCCTTTACCAACAATCGTCAACGGCCTCACGGTTAGGCCTGCTCGTCGATATAGTAGACTTCCCGCGGCCTACTGATCAGGACGCCGGAATACTGCCCATAAGCGGGCTGTTGCCAGTTGATCTTGTTCGAGGTATCAGCCTCCAGCATCGTCAGATCAACAGGGATGGACATCGACAACGTATCGGGGTCACGGCGGTACAAAACGGCACGGTTCTTGTTGAGCCCGTAAGCCGCGTTGCGTGTGGCGTCCGCGTAAGCAAGTCCTTTGATCTCAAAGTTCTCGTTAGCGGTCATTCGGCGGAACAAGTCCGTCAGGTACGACAACATCGAATTGACAGGGTAGCTGGACGAAACCGGGGTTCCTAACCCTAAGAAGTCCGACATCGGCAGGATTAAAGTGTCCGGCATCGCCGTGGCGTTGGAATTGTTGAAGTAGGCCTCGAGGACGCTACCAACGAACGTCGCAAACTGAGCCGAAGTCATCGCGCTGATGTGCACCGGCAAGAGCGACGTGTCGATGTTGACGTTGGGGTTATTCAGGAGGCCAGTGATCGTATTAACCGATGGATGGCCTAAGAAGGCGCACTGCTGAATACCCAGATCCCAGCTCTTCTTGAGTGCGGCCATCTTGGTGGCAACAACGTCCCAGTTACCTGCGGCGGCCGCTTTCTCAATTTCGAATACGGTCCACGCCGCGGCCTTAGCCCACGTGCGAACCGGCATCCGGATAGGAGACAGTGCGGCGTCGACAGTTGCCAAACGGCTCGCGCCCTGACCGGTGTCAACGTCGCCATCGAAGAACCCACCAGAAGTCTGGAATGCCAAGTTCTGAACGATCTCGTCACTCCACGATGCTTCGCCAACGTCGACCGGCAGGAAATCCGCAATCGGGATTTCATAGAACTTCTGGTCGATGATCTTTGACCGAATATAGGTCAGCGTCTCGGTGATATAACGAAATCCAGCGCTCGCCGGATCAATATCCCCATTGGCGTTGGTAAGCTGAAAACCTTTAACGAAACGAACACTCATGTCGACACCCCGCTATATTTAGTTCCGTTGGCGGTGATCAAAACGCGAACGAGATCCCCGACATTAACCGCCTTGTCGAGAGTAACGCCCAAAATGTAGTTCCCGGTGGCAGGAACGATGATCTGGCCCGGAGTGGTATAGTCAGCCACGACCGCCTGGTTGCGATTCATGGTCGTCTTGGCGCTCATGGCCATTACGGCACCAAGCAACGCAACTTGAATTGTTTGCCCAGGGGAAAATATTCCATCCTTGGTCGATGAGACCACAACTCCAATGATGATATCGTTGTCGGAGGTCGCAACATCCACCATCGGAACCCCGTTGTTATCAGCGGTCCCAAGATCGACCAATTTTACTGGCGCACCGGCAGGGACGCCAGGGCTCCCTTCATAGGTCGCGATTGAGCTGGGGTTCAGGCGACACGTGAGAATCCCTGGATTGGGATTCGATTGCAGATCCAGCTGTCCAGCAAAACGAGACTGGACAAACTGGTTCATATTCATAAGAACACTCATTTAGCACCTCCGGTCACAGGAACGGCTTTTCCATAGCGGGAGTTTCCGAGCTGAAGCCGTTCATTTTTTGTCTTAACGTCAGGCTTGATATCGACCGAGCGAGACGAAGCAACCGCGGTCCGAACCTTTTGGAAGTTGGCATTAGCGGCAGGCCGCGCATTGGTATGCTGTGAAGCCACAACAGGCTCAGCTGGTTCGCCAATGGGCTCGATCGTCCCATTGGGTTTGTCGGTGGCGTTTTGATTTCCGTCACCGAGTGCCTCAAGCAACTCCTGCACGGTAATCTGTTGGCCATCGGGCAACTGGATCACAGAATCAGGCGACAGCGCTTCTTCATCGGGCGCCGGAGTTCCAGCGTTTTTCTTTTGCATATACGCGTCGACGGCTTCAGAGAGCGGGATCTTATTGCCACCAAAATCGACATAACTTTCGTTGGCGTTGATGTTTTGCTCAGTCATATCGCCACCGGCCGCAGGCCCGTTACCTTGTCCGCCCTTTGTGTCTTTGGGAGGTGGATCGCCAGCATTCGCATGCTGTTGGGGCTTAGCAGGTGCAGCGCCCTGGGGCGAAGACTTCTTAATAAAAATCTTCAAAGGATTCATGGAATCCCCCTTTGAATTTGCGTAAACTTTAGTTCCCTCATACCGAGGGTTTGGGACTATAGCCATGTGCGTGTAAAAGCCGTCCGTAACCTCTCTGTCATAAGCGATGTTGTGATAGCTCTTTCCGTTCCCTGGTTCTTGTTCGGTCGGAATGTACGCGCAAGAGGCGGCATACCCTTTGTCATCGATATTCGTTTGTGTGTCTTGGTCCCAGATCACAACGTCCGCATAGTCCCATCCAGTGTCCTTGGTCCCAACATCTGTCACGACGCCGACAGCGTATTTATCCCGTTCCTCAGGAGACATGCTCGAGTAGTCAAACGCGTTTTCTGCGTTAGCTACATCGTTGTCCTGGTGTGCCTCATTGAAGACCGGCATACCAACAAAGGTCGGGCGCATTTTGTCGAGAGCGGGTCGCTGTACTAATACAGTTCCTTCGCCTATATCGTGATAGGAAATGAGTCCTGGCTCGATGAATTCTATTCGGTATCGTTTAGGCCTAGTTCCTTGTTCCACAGCACCATCTAAACGCTGTCAAGAGTTTTCGGCCAGTAGTGAGAAACTCATACGACAGGTCGGGCGATACACCGGCATCCGAACGGCTCACCAGGCTCTTGAGGCTCACCGTGAGGACCGGACGGAGGTGGATCGCCGAACGTAAATCTGTGTCCATGCAGAGGACCTCCTGGTCCGTGAGCTGGCTGTCCCCACCGATTTGATTCGCGACACCTTGCGTCCGCAGAGCTCATCCAGATGTAGTCGGTAACACCAGCCTCTGTGTATCGCTCACGCCGAAACTTCGATAGGAACAGACTGCTCTCTTGCCTAGCAAGGAATCTAGCTTTATTTTTTGTCACTCCCCATTCGCCCATTATCATCTGTGCGAACTCACGCGGTGATGCGCCGTCCTGTATAGCACGCTCTGTCATGGTCCTGAGACGTTCGACTTGATTCGGGGTCCAGTTCTTTACGTTCAGCTGTTGGTTGTAGTTGTAATCCTCAAGAAGTTTATCTCTGCTATCCGGCGTAAGATCAGGATGTATCCCTAGGTAGTGCAGATCCTTTACTGCTTGTGTGTCCATGTCTGCTAGCGGCTTCTCAAAATCAAAGCGAATATTCTTCACAGTCTCAATAGCAACTGGTTGCATTTGATCGATGAGGCGCTGAGCCTTTTGGATTAACGCTTGAGACCGGAAATTCGCGGATGCCGCGACTGCTTGGATATCCGCCGGAGGTCGACCGATCCAGATTCCAGACCTTGCATCCAGCTTGGCAAACCTAGACAGTTCCCGCGAGATTGCGATCGAGAATTTCCCTGAAAACTGGCCGTTCTTGTATTTGATCTTGCCTTCCCGAAGCGCGGACTTGACGGCCGAGAATTGATCATTTGGTAGTTCGTTTTGATCTGACACGAGCAAAAGCAAATCGGCGTAGAATACGTCATAGAAGAGTTGTGTTAGTTCACGGTCTGTCTGGGCCCAATAGCTATCTTTGAGGTGGAGCAATCTTTGCCCTCGTTGTTCCTGCCGGGATTTGATCGGTTAGAGACTGCTTTGCCGGTTCGTCGACACTCATTGGACCGTTGGGTGGCGAAGGTTGCGGCGGCAAGAACCCCTGTTCCATTTTTGTCTGGATTGTGACGAGTGAATCTTTCTTTTGCAGTTGACCCATCTCCGAAGAATCCAGAAGTCCACGATCGTAAAGGGCTAAGTACCTGTTTGCCTTGGATGTTTTGACCTGTTCCTGCTCCACCTCGGTTAGTACCCGCATGCTGGGCCATCTGATTTTGTACCGGGGGACATATCCCCATAGGCAGCTCATCGTAAGATCGAGGAGCTGCCGAACTGGTTTGGTCAACGGGAATCGGATTTCACCTTCGACCATCTGGTTGTACGATTCAAGGTCATCCTCGCCAGAGTTAAAGCCGGATGCAGAGATTCCAAACAGCTTCGTCATTGGCATTCTAAGCGCCGCCGAGATTCCTATCCGGTTTTGTTGCATGACTTCCGCGAGTCCGCCAAACGTCATGGTTTTTTGTTCGTACTTTTCCTTAGCGTCGATGATCAGGGCATTCAGGTAGTTTTTGAGCTGGTTGGCGGCTTGGACACGTTCAGTTACGGCAGTAGTTCCCGCCTTGGTGTAGAGCTTGTTTGCCAGGCCTTCGATCGAATAAACGTCGACTTTTGATTCGTCGAGGATTTCGTATAGCACGTCTTGAGTCTTCAGGTACAAATTCAAGTCGCGGATCATGCGCTCGCCTTCGGACATGCCCCAGCCGCGAAGTTGCCGGCGCACATAGCTAGGAGCTCGTTTGCCTCTTAGCCGGATAAACCGCGATTCGTGGATTGGTTGGCCCCACAGATAGAACAGTTGGCGATCGTCACCGTTGCCATAGAACAGTCCCTCGAAGTCGTCGAAGTACGCGACGTTAGTATCAAGTTGCCAGCGGTCGATATCGTAGAACTCGATAGGGGTGCCACTGAGCTTGCGAATATCGAGGGGCGTTTCGGGGTCTTGGTTGGTATTGATAAGCAAAGCCCCGCCGCCGTATAACCTGGCCCATGTCATCGCATCAAGAAGTTTTTCCCAGATGCCGTTAGCTTCCCAAAAATCGAACACTGCCTCTATGTCATCGTTCTCCATCTCGGTGGATTCGATCTCGATCCCTTTCCCGATGGCATCTTGGATCGGCAACTGGATCGCGGTCTGAAAGAGACCATTGCCGGTGAATAGATACGTGAGAATGATGCGGTTGACAGTCAGTAGGGAATAGTTGTTGCCATACGCGAGTGTATTGTACCCGCTGAGTTGACTTCCACCGGTCACAAGGTTTGACACCCGGACGGCAGACACTAGGTCACTCAGTCCGTTGACTAGCTCTGATTTGTTGGTTCGTAACTTGGCGCGATTGACGGATCGATTTCTAGACATTCGTCACCTCACAATACGTCTAGCATAGACAGGCCGCCCTCTGTCAGTTCCGCTAATCCAAAGACCAGAGCATCCATCCTGTTAGGTGATTCGGAGATACCGGGCTTGTAAGAGCAACACTCATCCTCGAGTTCCAAGAATGGTATGCGGTGCTTAACTCTGCTGTGTTCGTAGAGCGCCGAGATCGGCTCAGCGCGAACAACCTTGCCGCGACTCGAGGTTATGAGCTTAACGTTGATGTTTGGGTGAGCGTTTCGGATCGTCGCCTCAACCATGTCGCCGCCGAAGTTTTTCTCGGCGACTACGATATCAGCTCGCCACTTGTCGTATGCCGCCGCAACTTCGGCCGCCCACTCCGACGGTGTGCCGTGACACGAGTAGTCATCGAGGATGATAAACGCCTCTTCGCTCGGACCAGCATACGATGCCGTCACCAAGATTCCGATCTCGTCACCGTCAACAGATCCAGCCGGATCAACAGCCACAACAACACGCAACAGATCGGGAAGAGGATCGTTGCCGAGGTACTTAAAGAACTTTCGCTGAAATAGGCTGCCGGAGTCGTCGCCGTATTCGCCGTTCAAGAACCGCCGCCGCTTATCTGCGCTCAAACTCTCGAGCGTTTTCAGATACTCGGCCGGCAAGAACTTATTGTCAGTCGGATTCATCTTGAGCTTACAGTAATCTTCGGCCGGTACAGGTCGCCCATCCGGGAACTTGCCCTCGTAGAAGATCTTATATCCCCAATGCGACGTCGACGGCGGGTTGTAAGCGACGAAGAAAAGCCCCCGCATACCTTCCGGGGGAACAAGGCGTGTGATCAGAATCTCGTGGGAGTCATACGAAACGGAACTGGCCTCGTCCTCGAAAATCGTTGCGTAGTCCTGGCCGAGGACTTTCTCGGAGCGCTCTTTCTCGTCAAGTCCGCCAATCCAGATTGTCGATCCATTAGGGACTTCATAGAACCAGTCAGTTTTGTTGAGCTTAACCTTACCGGCAATCCCTAGGGCTTCCAGGAGGCGCGGCATCGTTTGGAAACAGATGGCTTTCTTGGCGTGAGCGAATCTGAATCGCACAATAAGGTGATCACTTTTTTGCATGAGCGCCCGAATGACGATCATGTACAGGATGATGAACGTCTTGCCCGAACGTCCGCCGCCGTCGAGAAGAATGAACCGGTGTTTTTGGGCGAGCTTGATGGCTTCTTTTTGTTTTTCGGTTTTGTCGAGTCGGCGTAAGCCTGGCCTCTCTGGCCTTGTCTGCAGTGTCCTTGGAACAATAGCTCTGACTGAGTTGATCATGGCGTTCCGATGATATCCAGCACCTAGGACTGGAAGTCAGTCATAGGAGCGCCGCGTCGTCGTCGGATATCTCAAGGACTATATCTCCGCCGGAGTCTTTTGCCCTTGCGAACTGTAGATACCGGCCCAAGAGCTGGAGAGCTCCAACTTTAGCAGCCATCTCCACGCCGTAGTTATTGCCCTCGGTAGGCTGGCTGAAAGCCAATGTCCGGCACTCTTGGAGCCAAAGAAAATGGAGCTCCTCGATATTGCTTAGGCGCTCGTTTATTCGCCGTGCTATCTCTTCTTTTATTTGTGGTTTTTGTAGGTTTTCCCAACCCATGTGTTCGGCGGTTCTTTCCGAGTATCCGGCCTTCCTTGCGGCGTCTGACGCGTTTAAACCGTTGGCGAGTAAATGTTCAATAAATAGATTTTGCTTCGGTGAAAAACGCGGCATAAATTATCCTATAATTAATTTCCTTTCATGCTCGGTGGTGCGCCTGGCAATTCTGCCCACTCGGGGGCGAACATATCCTCGGTCATGTATATCTGCTCACGGAATGTTATATAAAAGCACCAAACCTCTTCTCGTCTATTCCATACTACAACAGGTTTTTTCTCTTTAATGTGCCATCGTAAAATCGGCCTATCTTTCGGTGGCTCCGTTGTCTGCCAGATGGTGGAGGGTTGCGATACCGCCCACTCCTCAATTGCTTTAACTGCTTGCTCGAATGTAATGTCGGCCTCACGGTAAGCGTTCAATACGCCACCAGGGCAACCGGCATACCCCATTTTCTCACCGTCAGGTTTTCCTTTAAGCCGCTCATGTAGCTCATTCAATTCTTTGCGCATAGAGTCCCACATCTCAGTCTCCTTTGTCACCTCAGATTGATCTTGTTCGTCGCTTTTGGCGGATTCGTGAAGTATTGTGTGGTCGCCTTCCGTTCGCAGTACATGTCCGCAAATGGTGCACCAAACCCGTGCATACGGATGACGATAGGTAGCGGTTTTTCCACCACATTTTGGGCAATTCCACAAGTCCATTCTTATGATAATTTCGACAGCCATTTAATTCCTCCCTGCAAATTGGTCATTTTCGCGTCACCACACATTTCGTCACAGATTCGTTTTGACGCCACTTTGCCCATTAGTGGCATCCGTGGACGTTTTGCCAGTAATAACGACAAGGCTGGTGCCTTGGCTAAGATTATTAGGCAGTTAGACTGCCTGGTTGTGCCGAACACTCCCTTGCGCCAGTCTTTGTGCCGCATTTTATGCAAACTAGAGCCTCAATGCTCATTCGGTTCAGACACTCCTGACCGTTTGCGTTTTTGTGGTGGCAAACCAAGACGTACCGAGTGACAACCCCACTTCGGCGACGAGTAAGGCTAAGCCTTTGCACAATCGCGTAAATGGTGGCACGTGTCGGCGGCGTTGTTCGGTCGTAGGTGTCTCGGAGTTCGCTAAAAACCGCAACCCGGCCAGCGTCGTCAATTTCCTCGATCAACTCCCGAATATCTTGTAGTGTCTTTGCAAAACTTCCACTGTCGAACTTCGGGTAGCGTTCGAGTAACCGCATTAAGAAATCTGGGGTATTCATGCCTGGGCCCCCATAATCTGCGCAACAATTCGCTTTCGTCGCTCTTCCTCGGTCTCGGTGGCGTTTGGCGAATCTCGTTGTCGTCTACGTTCCTCTGCAACGGCGGTAAAAACCCATTTTCGGATTGCTAGGTAATCACTCTTCGCCGAATAGCCCTTGTAAGCGCGATACTCGCTCAAAAACTCGATTGCCTCGTTACCGTCCGGCATTGCTAAGAGCTTTTCTCGTTCGGCGTCGGTGAGAAGGACGTTTTGGTGTTGGCCGTTGCGGTGTTTAGGTTCTTTGCTTGGTTTTTTTTGATCAACAGGTGACGCGCAAGAGCCAGCGTCGAAAGACGATGGCGGTATATATGCTAAATCAGAATCAGAATCAGAATCAGAATCAGAATCAGAATCAGAATCAGAATCAGAATCAGAATCAGAATAGTTCGGTTGGTATGTATATGGTATCGATACCGTATCTATACTGTATTGGTACCCATGCTGTGCCGCAAAAATCTTGACAGATTGTGGCAGCTCTTTTAGGATGGCTTCGATACCCGCTCTGATTTTAGACTTGGTGTCTGCTTTTTGATGTTTTGGCCAGCTTGGTATGATTACCCATTCGCCGCCGTGGTAGTATGCCTTTCCAGATTTGGCGAATTTGCCCATCATTACAATCAAGACTCGCTCGTCGTACCCGGTATCAAAAGCAATCCTGTCAAGCGTGATTTGATATATTCCTGCGACATTAGTTTGCGGGTTCGTGAGCAAGTAGATATACAAATAACGCTCGGCAGGATCGAGTTTTCTTATCCAAGCGTCTGTCCAAAAACTTGTTGATATGTACCGCTGTGTCGCCATAACTCCTCCTGTTTGCCCCGTATCGCCGGGGCCACGCTGTCATGTCGAAGCAGTTGTTCTACTACGCCCCGGCGTTGCGGGTGTTAAGAAATACCTCAAGTCCGCCCCTGTGCGTAGACTCCCAGAACGCCATGCGCCACAACGTGTCGTGCGTTTCTGATAGAATCTCTTCACAGCCAGACCAGCCGCCAGTTGCAACCTCAAGCCTGCCGGGGTTTATGCTAATCGTCGCACGACCATAGCCCGTTGCATCGATAAGCGATTTAATGGCTCTCGCTCCACGGTAAAAATCCATCCCGGATAATTCACCTTTCAACCAAGAAATATCATCAGTTTCAGGATACCCATGTCCGCGCCGAAACAACGTGACGCCGGGCCAGCTTCCCTTACGCGGGGAACAGCTCCAATTTCTCGGATTGGTACCAAAGCTCTTTGCAGAGCATTATTATTAAGCCGTAAATTCTGCGACTTTAAATCCTATGATTTTATCAACCTGGTCAGGGTTATAGAGCTTCGCTGGTTTTCCAAACTTGCCCTCTTCAACAGGTTTCTCGTGACTCTTGACGCCGAAGTAATTCATGATGTTCCGAGCGATCTCAGGCTTAGTATTAAGCCTATAGGCGACCTCCTTGATATTGATATAGTGGTGCATATATTCCCCCTTCATCGTATATTTACGCGGCAACGCCGCTTTCTTTTCGACCGGTAAGTTTCGCTATCTCGATCTTTGTCTGAATCATTTCTTGTATTTCTGGGCTGTGAGATATCAAGATAGTGTGCCGTCTGCCGCTTTGTTTATGAGCCGCCTCGAGCATCCTTAAGTACGTTACCTTTGACTCTGGGTCAAGCGCGCCGTCTGCTTCATCTTGGAACGCTGTTAGGAAAACAAGGTTTGTATTTCTGGCCCGGACAATCCCGAACGCATCATACAAAGCCCGCTTAATCCAAACAGACTCACCGCCGGAAAGCGTCCGTATTTCCTGAGTATCGCCGGTCTCACTATCGAGAACCTCGATGAGAAAATCCTCGATTTGCTTCTGCGCCTTACCGGAACCGCTAAGCCGTGTAGTCTGGAAGTTGATCTGGTACCGACTGCCAAAGGCGTCCCTTAGGAGCCCGTTCGCGATAGCGGAAATACTCGGTGCGATAGCATCAAGCTCGAGGGCTTGGATACCTTTATCGCCGAACGCTATCTCAAGTAATCGCCATTCCGCCGCCTCGGTTTGTAGCGTCTTGATGTCGGTCTCAATGGCTTTGATCTGCGCGGTGTCCTCATCGAGTTTATAGAGCTCACGAGTCAATGAGGCGTGTTCGGTTTCGAAACGCACGAGTTCAAGACCAGAATCGTGCAGACGTTTTTGAACGGTAATGTGTTCAACTTTAGCCGCCTCTAGATCAATAGCTACTTGTGGATTTAGCTTTGATCTCAGTTCGTTTAGTTGCGCCTCAAGTGCCGACAACTTAGCCTTCGAACTCGCGATATTGATCTTAAGTCCTTCGATCATCCCCGAAGCCCTAGACGCTTCCTCGATAACAATTCGTGCGCCCTCCGGATCCGTGAACGCCATCAACCCCTTGATCCTTGATGTCTCTGATCCATCAAATGGACCGATCAAAGATGGTGGCGGGATGAACAAAGACTCTTCTAAAATAGGCTTGGTTTCCTCGATGTCGATTAACGCTTTGACGGCTTGTTCGTGGCGAGATACCAGCTCTGATAGTGTCTCTTTGAGGCCGTGCAATTCGACCTTTTTTGCCTCAACTTTAGCTTTCTTAGCATCAAGGTCCGCACGGATCTTGACCCGAGAGTCCTCCGGCAATAACTGTCCGCAGGTATCGCAGTTTTCTTTGATCGGCTTCGATGCCTCAGCCTCATCACGTTTGATCCCCTCTTCAAGGATCATGATGACATGACGTGCGCCATCTAATTCTTTTTCGGCGACACGCTCAACAACCTCTGCGGCTTTAACGGTTTTTTCAAACTCAGCTAAACGAGCTTGGTATACCGAGCGGTCTGCGGCCACCTTCTTATCATGCTCTACACGAAATTGATTGACGCGATCTTGCTCCGCTTTCACTGCCTCGAGGTATGTCTGATATTTTTTAGTCTCGACTTCAAGCGCGGCACTCAAGGCCGCGTAGTCCTTAACCTCTCTCTCGGCATCCGACTTCTGAGCAAGTTTTTCTTCGAGTCCCAGAATCTGCGATTCAAACCCAGCGATAATGTTCCTTAGTTGATCGGCATCGACTCGAGTCTTTTGGCCCTCGGATATGATTCGGATTTGCTCATCTTGCTGTTTGGTTAACTCGCTGACCACCGAGGCTTTCTTTTCTTGGAGTACCGTCAAGACATTCAGATCCCCTTTGATCTCTTCGATCTGGCTTAGGGCGTGGGCTATCGTTTCTATGAGTATCGTCCGGTCAGGGAGACGGGCGGTCAAGACGTTCGCCTCAGCGGTTTTGGTTGCCACTGTACTCTCGATCGTGGCCGCCTTGGCCTTGGCTAGGTCCTTGTATGCCTCAAGATATTCGAGCCCGCAAAGTGACGAGAACAAGGCCTTGCGTTCACCAGCTGTCGATTCGGCAAGATCCGGCAGATTTTTAGGTTGCCGTTGTGTAACGAACGCGCTTCGAAGAAATAGCTCCATGCTCCCGAAAAGCTTGTTAACAGCGGAGACATAATCATCCTTGCGTCCGGTTATCCCAGGGAGTGGTTGCCACGCACCCGAGGAGTCTTTCTGGTAAAGGAAGTATTCTGTGGATCCCGATGCTGTTGCGGCATTGATCAAGATTTGTGCGCGATATTGGGCCCCCGTTAGCTCATCCGTCCAGTACAGATCACGGAAGCTGTCGCGCAGTCGAAAGTGCTCTTTCAATGTTCCGTCACGGGTATGCAACTGCGGCCACGGGTGCATGTTCTCGATGAGCGTGGTCTTACCAGCGCCGTTCTGTCCGATGAGGCTAACTAACCCTGGGGCGATTTTCTCAAAGTCAAGATCAATTTCATCCAGACCCGATTTTTTCCAGAGTCCAATGGCACCTCGCAGAATTATTCGGTCAATCCGGATTCGGCTCCCGTGTCCGACAACGCCGGATGTTTCGGCCTCTTTCTCCAGCTCATCAGCCTTGAGAAGGACTGTCTCGGTGATTTCTCTCTTTGAATTCTCCGCCCAGAGCGATACTTTGTCACGCGGTCGTTTCTGCTGTGCAATGTCGCCCACTCGGACGGTTTCTGTCGGCCTTACATTGAGGACGACAATCGATCCGTCAATCGCGCCCTGTAGTTTAAGACGACTCATCAGGTGCGCCATATCGATCTGCGAAGCCTGATCCTTGTCACACGTCACCTCAAGTTTAACTCGTGCGCCCTGGATCACGGGTTCGTGTTTCGCGACGTCAAGTGAAAACATATCTCGCTCGGCGGTTGTGCGAATCGTTTGATTGCGGGGATGCTCGAAGGATATTCGGGCGACAGTGTGCGATCCAGGCAGGACATTAACGAGGTTACATCCAGCCTCGTGAGTTTCGCCGAAATCAACCGGGTATGCGCTCCCACAATAGTAGGCAGGAAGGCCGATTGATTCGCCGACCCTTTGAGGTTCGTGAATGTCACCCATTGCGATATAGTCGGCTCCGACAAGTGCAAGATCATCAACAGACGGCCTAAGTCCAGCGCCAGCGTCAAGGATGTCTCCAGTCTGGAGCCGAGCCCCTGCCACCTGACCGTGGTAAACCAGCACGGTAGGGACACTGACGTGGCTGGTGAGTCCCCGACGCATTGCACCAAGTCCAGCAAACAACCCACGGAGGGCATTGCGGATAGCGGCCTCGGCATCGTCTCGATTATCAACCATCGATGTCAGCCACTTCTTATTGGGCTCAGGTACACCAAAAAGTAATGCGGTGGCCAGAGGATGGAGTTTAGCCGCTCCTTCTGGCATCTGTATAATCTCGCTTCCGTTCGGAGTGTTGAAGACCTGATATGCAATTCCCGGTTGTAGCAAGGTTATGGGATGGCGTGTATCCAAGGTTTCGAAAACCTCAAGCGATCCCTCGACATCGTGCGTGGGAGTACCGTAAATCATGGCAACAGGGGCGACATCTGCGAGCTCACCGATAGCCGTGACGAACTCGATAAAGTGCGCTCCTGCGACATTGAGAACCGCACGGTCCCAGGTGTCGCCAGCAAGAACAATCAGGGATACCGTTTCGCGTAGCGCGGTTTTTTTGGCAATGCGAAGACTTTGGAGAACTTCTTTCGCCCGTTCGCCCCGGGCGTGTAGGTCAGCTAGATGGAGTAATTTCATGATTGATCTCCGAAGCGGACGCCGCGTTTAACAAGGACGTTTTTAATGCCATTCAGGCATGCATCAAGATCGACTTCCTGGCAGTCTTTCTGCTCGACCAGCGTTTTCGCATAGTTCAGTCCCTCGGGATGGATCTTATCACTGTATTTCATGATCAAATCTTGGAGTGCAGCTTTCTTGAGTGTCTTTGGATCGGGCGGAAGGACGTCGTCATCGTCTTCATATTTGGGAGGTACGCTCACCCCAACTGCTGGTGTAACGTTGATCGGTTCCCGATGATCATCAGGCGACGCGAGTTGCGGTTGTCCCATATTCCCACCGTAGAGTGCCATCGTGTTACCGGAGATATTTGCCAGCATGGCCTTGGCGACCATTTCATTCTTCGCGTTCACGATGATGCGAGAGAACAAAAAAACCTTGCTTGATGAGTCTGGATCGTTCTTGTCAAACAGTCCTTTGAAGCCGGTCTGCATGCCGAGCATCATTAACGTTGCGCGGTTTCGAGCGCCTGTGTTAGCCCGTTGCCGGCCTACCTTCATCAGCTGGACCTTTTCTTGAGCCAGCTCGCGTTCGGTATATTCGCGACTGGTTTTCTCCCGGTTTACCCATTCTGTTTTACCAGCAAGTCGCAGTTCCTCAAGCCGTACGTCAGGGTCAAATTCATACTCACAGGGGGCACCAAGTTGCATCTTGCCATCGGGGCCCATGACCATAGCTTGCGTTGTTCCAATGTACGCAGATCCTTCCTTGCGAGTCGTTTCGCCGAGGGTGTTGAAACTGATACCGGCGGCCGATGCGAACTTATCGAGAGTTTCTTTCTTTGGACTGTAGCTACCAGCTAAATTGTGGAACTCGTCCTTACGAACCTCAACAGCCTCAATCTGAACTTCGAGCAGTGGTGATAACTCGTCCAGGTGACTTGGTTTGATGAACGACAAAGGGTTCTTGGATTTGTATTGATCGATGAACTTAAGTGCGGCTTCGCGCGTCATGATGCGTCTCCTTGGATTTGGATGCCATTAACTTCCAGGAATTCTGGGAACGACATGGCTGGTTTTATATTTAGATTGGCGGCGTAACCTGGGACGTCACCCCGGATTAGAGCCCCGAAAAGCTGGAACGCTGTGAGGCCTGGCATCGTTAAAGTTCCGTCGATGCCTCTTGACCATCCGTCTGGTATGGCCTTATCTTGGATGTGGGTTATCACATTACCCCCCTTATTTGAGAGTCGCTGGCGGGCGGCTCTTTTTTTTGCCCAGCAACGCTGGGTATTGACCACGTCAAAGCACTACCTCCTTTTTTGATAGCGTCTTTCGGGCTTCGATAGCCTCCTCGAGTAAAATCAGAATCATTTCGCTTCGCCTTCGCCCAAAACTTTGAGCTTGACGATCTATCTCCTCTATTACCCAACGCGGCGACCTGAAGGCCGTCTGAACATCTTTTCGCTCAAGAGTAATCATCTCAGCGCCTCCGTATACCAATATATACTATCGTATACCATTGTCAACACCTAAACAAGAAAAAACTGAATTCTCTGACGTTGTATACCGATAAAGAAACATGCCACCAAAAAAACAAATTGCCATTCGAATCAATGACCAGTTGCTAACCGCGATTGACCGTTTAGCGACGGAACAGGTCAGGGACAGAACGTCGATGATCGAATTCATCCTGACGACATACGTGCGGGACCATCGCCCGGAATTATTACCGCCCATCACAGACGCCCCTTGAATTTGTCTCGAAGCATCATCCAGACAGATTCAAGTTCTACTGCCGTCATGTCGTCGAGACTCTTGTCAGCAACTTCTCGAACGTAGTGGTTAAACATCGACGCTAGGGCCTTCTGCGAACCTGGACGGGCTTCATCGACGACTCGTCTTCGGATCGCTCGAATATTGTCGCGCAGAACTCCCTCGGCTACGCTTGGGGCTACAACTGGTGCTTGAGGCAATTCCGAATTAACGCCATGTGCAGAGCTCCACAACGGCTTGATCTGAGGGGCTTGCCAGCCACTTTCTTCTGCTGAGCCCGTAGCTCGTTTTTCCTCCTGTGGTTCAGATTCCGCCCCTTGGTCCAGGGGGATTAGTGACTCCTCCTCAATCATCCGCCATGCCTTGAGGATCATTCTGTCGGCAGGCGCAAACACCCACGCACCTGATTTACCTGGAGCTCGTCTATTCCCGCGGGCTTGCATTTGCTCCAGCCATGGTACCGAGCGTATTTGTGTCAGGCATGCGATGTGAGTTATCTCGGGTACTGACAGGCCTTCGTAGGCCATCCCCACCGTAACGAGGGCCGGTATCGATCCAGCCCTGTAGGCATCGATGATCTTGTGGGCCCGTGTGGAGTCTTCGGAGGTTGCAATCTCAGTGAGGCAGATAGGAGCAAGGCGTGAGTGGTAGAGCTTCGCCGTTTCGATATCAGGCGCCACCACGAGCAGTTTGGCTGCCGGATATTCCTCCGTGACCAGATCCCAGTGAGACAGAGCCATCGCAAGGAGCCCGAAGGCAAAGTCAGTTCTGAGCGCCGTAAACACTGCATCTGCGCGGTCATCGCCTGCATGGTGGAGACTCGAAACTTCGCGCTTTATGCCCTCTCTAGAGATCCAACTAGCTTCGCCGTCGAAGGTCTTAAGCTCTACCGGAAGCGTTGCGCCATCTGCAATGGCTTTGGCTCTGCCGTATCTGATCACCCTTGTATCCGGAGTGTTGTGGAGATTTACGAATCCATCAATGTACTCGAGTCCGTGGATCGGGTGTCCATCGGCACGGCTGAACGTACCAGAGGCAAACACAACCAAAACAGCGGCGTCGATCATTGGGGCTAGAGCCTCGGACCATGCGGCATCATCAGCAACGTGGTGAGGCTCATCCAGAAACAAAATCGTGCGATGCTTCGCAACATAACCTTGGTGTGATACCGCGCTTGTACCAATGGCCTGATAGGTCGTCAGATACCCTTGGTGCCCTCGGTCCGGATCGGCGTCGTTGCCATGACATGCGCGGAGCCTGATACTTGTATCCCATCTTGGGTCAACGAATTCAGCTTCTCCTTGCCACTTAAGCGAGTTCCGAGGGACTACCCAGACTAGCCGATCCGCAACGCCGGGAATCAAGATCGAAGCCGCGATTACCGGAAGCGCAGATTTGCCGCCGCCAGGTGTAACGGCCGCGATGATCTTTTTGATCTTCGCTCCCGCAAGAATTTCTTGGCAGAGCCGTTGCATTTGGGCTTGATGGGGTCGAAGATTCACTTGAATCGCTCCCCAGTTTCACGCCTTACCTCTTGAGCAATCGAGGCGGCTTTTGACCGAACGTGCTTAAACCTGAGTTCGAGCATCGCAAGCTTAAGGCGCTTCGTGTTGTCGAGATAAATCTTGCGCATCGTTGGCAATCGCCAGAATCGCCAGAGGTTTTTAAAATACCATTTGAACGGAGGCTCATCGCCTTTGACATCCTGGCGGATTCTGTCCTCAAGGTCTGTCGCTTGGAGGTTAACTGCACGGCGTGCGGCTTTCCACTGTTTACCGCTCACTTTAGGTATCCCTCTGCTTTGAGCCGGTCGTGTAGATCGTCGACGCTGTAAGCGAGTACCGATATTCCACCCATCCGCTCAACGTCTTGCAGGAACGCCTTCTGAGCTTCACTGGCGCGGTTATCTTGGCGTTTCGTCTCGACTGCTAAAAACCTTCCCCCTGGGAGTATGCAACAGATATCCGAAAGGCCTTTGAACCCAAAGCGAACAAATCTGTCGTGTCCGTCTTGAGCTTTGAATTTCATAGCACCGGTGTTCTGTCTCCAGGCCAAAAATCCAAAGGCTAAGAGAAACTCCAGGCACGCTTTTTTAACGTCATTCTCGGGGTCGAGCGGTTTCCTAGTCATTGAGTACCTCACCGAGAAACACCTCTACGTCGTGAATCGGGATGCCTACAGAACCTGCAATCCTCATCTCCAGATTGGCACCACGGCTGTTATGGCTCCCGGGAAGAAATACCAATGTGTCGCAGTCCATGAGGGCTTTAATGTCCCGGCGTAGGCACTTCGTGTATTCTTGGTCTGGGTGTTCGAGCTTGTGCGGATTAACTGGGTCATGCCCGATAGCTCGCAACAAATCCTCGATTCTTTGAAAGAGTGGACGATTCAGATCCTGAGTCCCGGTCATAGGTCCGCTGATATAAATCCGCATCATCAGGAGGCCTCCGAAAACGGCAGGCTTAGCCCTTCGTCACGAGCCTTGTTTGACTCGTCTTCTTTCTTTTTGTTGCGTCTATTGACCTCAGAAAAAACCGATTCGAAGAACTGGTCGTACATGACCATGGCTTGGTGGATACCCTGAGCAACGTCGAGCTCGCGGCTTTTTGTGGCTTCATAAAGGAGCCAGCCCTTTAGTTTTTCGTCCTCTTCTGTGATCCGCTCTAAAACGTTTTTCCAAGCTTCGGATTCGTTTTGGAGCATATGGATCTCATGCGATAAGACATCAAGCGTAGCATCCGAAAGGTCGGCGAGGTTCATTTCCTCATCGCCGGTATCCTCGATGAAGGTTTGTGTCAGGTGAAACTCGGCAGCCAGAAAGTCCATGAATTTTCGGTATCCAGCAACATTACCTTGAAGTTCAGCGAGTTTTCGCCCTGATTCCTCGGTTTCTAGAAGTGCCTTGGCTTCGCGTGAAAGCTTAAGATTCCTGACAATTAGTTCGTTGAGCGTGGCGGCCGCTTGCATGATTTTCCCCCTGGGTGTTTTTTATTTAGGTTTTTGACCAATTTCTTGACTTCTTTGGCACTGAGGACTAATCGTGACCGACCGCCTCCAACACGCCTGTATATTCTGGTCAATCCGTATTTATTGACGTAGCTACGGACAGTGACTTCTTTGACTCTCAGGATTTTTGCGGCCTCATTGACAGTGATCAGCCCCGACAGATCATCCAATGACTCAGGCTTTGGAGCCTTAGCCTTAACCTTGTCACCCCAACAGCCCCTCTGAGCCCGGAAGTGCACATTGGTCCGATCGATGACGAGTGAGAGAGGGATGTCTTTGGCCGAATCGGCAGTTATCATGATGCGCCCCCAAGGGCCTGAATTCGGAGCTCGTATTCAGCTCTCAGCTCGGCATCTGATTTTCTGAGGTACTCGATTACCTCAAGCCGCGTAGGCCTATCGCCCTCACGAACGTTGATTCGTAGCCATGGCTTAATGCCGACCGTGGACGCTGAGATACCGCGGAGATCGTAGACCTCTTTGAGTAAGAAACTACCCTTGAGCGGGACCAGGTCTGAGACAGGGTCCCCAAGTAGCGTTGGATCATCGCGGATAGTCTTGATGGTTTTGGCGACAATTCTACTTTCAAGCGCAGTTAGGATTTCCGCAGTAAAGACGTCATCGAGTTTCATTCCCGGTACCTCGGGTCATTTTTTCTGGCCAATTCACGCATCTTTTTGTCATGGTCGATCTTTGATGTCAGGATGATGCTTATGATTAACCCGATAGTTGATGCCACGATAGCGACGGCCGCGATGACTAACTGGACATTTTCATCGATCATTCTGGAGGTCCTTTTTTTGCAAGCTCAGGCGACAAACATTCCAAACTGACTGAAAACTCTTTAACGTCGTCACCGAATGAAATTCGGATGTTATCTTGGAGAATAAGTCCGCACTCAGCTAATCCCTTAGAGACCTTTTCGCGATCAAAAGGAAGCTTAAACGGATAATCACTCACGCCGCACCTCCTCCGAGTCTATCCTTCTCGACGACTCGTCTGCACAATTCCACCCCTTTCTGAAAGACGACGGTTTTTAAGGAAATCTTGGTCGACCCATCCGACGTTAAATACGAGACTTCAACGACCCGAAAGCATCCCGAGTCTATGTAACGCTGGTAGGGTTGGTTATTATCCATCAAGACTCCGTGGCGGCGGAGTGTCTCGAAGAGATTGTTTCGACCGTAACCGGGTATCGCCAAAACCTTCGCGACTTCCCCGATGTCGATGGTGTCGGCCGAGCTAACAACAGCCTTGTAAAACGCGACCTTTGGCTTGTCGGCCTCGATCTGCCTTTGAGCGACCTCAAGCTTTTCCATCTGGTCGGCGGCTAGCCGAAGAGCCGAGGCATAGTCCTTGGGGATGTCGAACGCTCCCAGGGCTTTCGCTTTCTCGAGCTCGTTCAGCCGGTCGATGATCTTGGCGCGGAGCTGGATATTGTACCCGCTTACCAGGATTAGCACCTCGCGAGCGGGGAGTTGGTAGCATCGGTATTCCTGGCCGTTTTGATCGTTCCGGTAGGTGTGCTCAAATCTGGCCACACCCCCTTCAAGCTGGCCTAATTGCTCGTTAATATCGCGGCAAACTTTACGGTGTTCCTTTCCCGTCAGCTCTGCGATTTCCCGACTGTCCATCGTCACGGTCAGATCAACTTCTAGTGACGCGATGTCATTCATCTATTTACCCCCCTTCCTTTCTCGAATTGCTTCCATGACCCAAGCGCGAATAGTTTCGCCCTTCTTCAGGGCTTTGTTGTCATCGAAAAACGCTTCGAATTCCGATTTCTCGGTACCCTGGAACGGAACTCGAATGAGAGTCGATGAAATCTGTTGATTTTTTGCAACACTCATAACGGTATAATCGGCCTATACATCAACATTGTCAAGAACATTTGTTGCATTTTTGCAATGTTTCACGCCGATTATGTTGATATGGAGATATGGGAAAGGGTAAAAAGGCTCATAAAAGAGCAGAACACTACTCAAGAATGGCTGGCCAAACAGATTGGTCCGAACGGGATACCGTCACAGACGTTGAGACGGTGGATTTCACACAATGTCATGTGCAATGCGGATCAAGCTTTTTGTATCGCCAAGGCCCTCGGAGTTTCAGTTGAATTTCTTCTTACCGGGCTCGATACTTCGGATCCTTGGATAAGAGAAAACAGATCGTTTATTGATGATTGTAAATCTTTACCGTTAGAAACGTTCGAAGCGATGGTTATGACTATACATTTGTTAGCCGATTCAGAACGAAGTAAAGTAAAACACGCTTGAGACTTTGGCGAAATCCCTTGAATATTTCGGATTAGATACTAAACTTAACTAGTGGAACTAAATAGTCACAGATTGAACATTTTTTTACCATGTCGCAAATGGAAAGCAATTCTAGTCTGCATTCTACTTATCTTGACTGCTTCAGCATATTCCCAAGACCTTTACGCTCCGCTTTGGTATTCCAATCAAGACCAAGTGAAAGAAATTGGAGCTGATTTAAAGCCTGTTAAAGAGATTCAGTTCAAAATAAAGTCTTCAGTCAAAACGATACCGTTATCCAAACTGTCAGCACTATCAGGATCGGTGTCTATCGCCGACATAGGGTCACAAGGCTATTTTGTGTTCAATAAATATGGGCTAGAGGCTGTTTGTTTTTTAGTTGCCGACGCGGACGAGGTTGCACGACAAGTCAAGAAAAACCTTGGAAAAAACCGTCTTGTCGACGAACGTGGAACGACTGACCCCAAAATATATTCCGGCTTCAATGTATTTCTTCGGCCTGATAGTGACGGAGTTATTTTAATCGCCGACGATATTCAATCCTACTATTCAGACCAAGGACTACATTCACTTTTTGGAGACGACCTAAAGCCAAAAGTTAAAGGTCAGATTCGAGCAGTAACCTACAATCTGCCACGGTCTAAGGTAATTGTCTTGATTGACTCAAAAACAAATATCGGAGCAGTGATCGAGATTCAAGACGTATCGCATTTGAACGGAATCTATACCGGCGACGGGTCTGCTGAGGTTTATATCTTGGATAATCAGCTTTACTATGTGATACGTCTCCCCGAACCATCACCTACCATTGGTATAGCGGACGTGACAAAATATCCCCTTTCGGTCTTCGATGAGGTCTATAAGTACCAAGAGGAGAATATCATCTTTCTCAATGTTTCAACTCTAGGATCGCGCTTCATTTTGGACGACTCTTCGCGGGATCATACGGAGGCTCAGCTAAGCGGAATTCTCAACGAGAACGCGAACATCCTCCACGCTCAGCGCCAAAGGGAAGAGGGGCGGAAGGTCGTGAGGTAGGGGGTGAGTTAGTCGTTATATATTTTGTGATCTGGATCATGCCAAATCATTAGAAATAGATTTCCGGCGAAAACGCCAAATATTCTAAATGCCCCCGTCAGGCGAAATCTAAATATTTCTTCAAAGTCATCAAGAGCTAGCAAAATCAATCTATCACTTGCTTCTTTTTGTATTTGTTTTTTTGTGTAGAAAATATGCTTGTTACTAGATGACTTTTTAGGGTTTTTCTTATGCTGTTTCTCTGAACTTATCTCTGCATACGTTTTGCCTGAGTAGGCTTGTATGAATTGTTCAACAATCCCATTATATTTTTCGCTTCTTGACCAATCTCGACATTCATGCCATGACCAATAACCTATTTTGTCCGCACGACATAGATCAATTGTTATCTGCAATTGGTAATTTGGCTTTATGTTGCCTTCAACATCATTTATTTGTTTAATGATTCTAGACGTTGGATCAATTGATAGTTTAATAACTTCTTTCTTTATGCCCTTTTTAACTACTTCGGCTTCAATAAATGGAATCTTATCGATTTTAGGTAATGGGATATTAGGGACATACCGATTCATTTTTGATCGGCTAATACCCCTGAATAATATTCGACCATATCGTCCAGTTTTATTTCACTCATACCCCTTTCTCCTGGGGGCAAACTGCCTCTTGCTTTGATCCATGGGGACTCTGAATGAGTCAGATTACTTAATTGCTGACCATTGAACCTTCCGTAGGCATTGATGACCGCATCAATTGTTAGGCGTTCATCTTCAGACAATTCGTTGATAGAACCCCTATCTAAATCGCTAATTTCAAAACTACCTTTATGCTCTTGATATAGATCGTCACAAACGGGACCATTTACCCAGGCGTAAATCTTATTTTGAAATAAGGGCTTTTCGTCCCATACAAGAGACCATGCTTGAGAATAATATACAAGTTTCTGAAGTTTAAAAGTAGACGTTTTTCCAGTCTTTGTTAGAACGTATTTGGCAACATCAAAAACGTTGGCCATTTTAATTACCTTTCTTAGGCTAGTGTGGCTTACTTACTTCCCGCACTACATTTCACACTAGCGATATAAATTAGAAAACCGAATTATTGGTTGAAGATTATCCCGCACGCTTAGGGGTGTCAAGGCCTAATTGCGTTTTGTTGCGAATTATTGCATTTTCTTACATTTTATGGGATTTTTTTGCGTTTTTGATTGCAAATCGTTGCAAAGAAGTTCATCTACGATTTTTCCTATCCCTGCCACAGCATCCTCGTCCTGGTGTGTGTAGCGGTCCTGTATCGCTTCTGAGCCATGCCCTATCGCATCTCGGATCGCTTTGTCAGAAACACCTCCAGCAGTCCTAAGCCGACTCACAAGGGTATGCCTGAACGAATGCGGCTTTAGGTTACGGGTGACATAATCGATCTTTAGAGTCACCATCGCCCTTCGAAATGCCTTTAGCCACCAGGTAGCACCACGCCTAAGTCCGTCTGGGCCGCAGAAGATCAATGACTCAGTATCGGGGAACTTGGTGAGCCGGTGCCAGCTCTCCAACGCAGATTCTACCCTCGAGGGAATCTCCGTAAGGCGACCACGTTTTGATTTCGGAGCGGAACGTTTGTCAGAATACCGCACGAATTGGCTTTCGACACGGAGGATGTTTGATGATACGTCCGCCCATCGAAGCGCCAAAAGCTCATTACGGCGAAGTCCTGTTCCGGCCGCCAAAAAGAAACAGCAATAAGCCTCAACGGTTCCCCAAGGGCCAGGGATTTGACTGAATAAGGCGACCATCTCTTCTCGGCTAAATATCCCGGAGGCCTTCGAAGGGGCTGCAACTTTCCCTATACCGTGGCAAGGATTGCGGTCCACGAGCTCTCGCAGCTCGGCTTCAGCAAATATCACCGCCAACGTCGACATGACGCGCTGAGCAATCCTCGTTGGTCCACGCCGGGAAATAACTCGGCTACGAAACGCTAGAACATCAGCCTTACGGATCTGACTAAGCGGCTTTGAGGCAAGATCATCGGGAAGGATGTCGGTTTCGACGATATGTCGGCAATCAGCACGATAACCATCCGTCACAGGACGCCCCTCCTCGGCCAGCCTAGAGCATCGAGGGCACTCTGACCCAAAGAAAGGCATCGCCCAGCGTAGAAGTGGCATCTCAGGGTCAAGCGACGCTTTTTCCCATTGTGTTCGAGCCCAGGCCTCCACGTCCTTCCTTCGTGTCTCTTTAACCCTGAGGCCGGTCGACCGATACGTGGTCATCCCGGCTAGCCTGTAATACCAGTATGGGGAGCCTGATCTTTCAATGACTGAATAGTCTTCTTTTCGTCTGCTCATGACTTGCAATCTATTTGCAATCTATTTTGCAACGGATTGCATCTGTTTGCAATCGAATTGCAATTGAAACTATGTTCTAATCGTGTTTCGCAATGATTCGCAACCGTCTGGAATCTAGTGTTCCTGCCTTACACGCAGGATGTCGGGGGTTCGAATCCCTCTTCGTCCAAACCCTTCCCATAACTGCTACCTTTCCTTTTTCTAGGACATAGCTTTCTAGTACATAAAGCGTCGGTTGTAGATGTTCATGGCGATTCCCACGGCAATAGACGCTGCCATCAAGGACGAGCCGCCATACGACATGAAGTACAACGGAATACCTGTAACAGGCATGATACCGATCGTCATGCCGACGTTGATAAACAGGTGGGTGGCAAAGACCGCGACAAACCCGGCAATGACCAAAATCCCGTAGACATCTTTAATATGGTACATGATCCACAGCAGACGGCCCAACAAAAGTCCGTAAAAGCCAAAGACCAAAAGCCCACCCCAAAAGCCCCACTCTTCGCCTAAAATCGAAAAGATAAAGTCGGTGCTTTGCATGGGCAAAAAGCGGTAATGAGACTGCGTTCCCGCCAAAAAACCTTTGCCCGTTAAGCCCCCCGAGCCAATCGCCGTCATAGACTGCAAAAGGTTCCAACCATACCCTCGAGGATCAATGCTGGGGTTAAGGAACACAATAAAGCGCATGACTTGATAATCTTTCAGAACATGCCGTAGCAACGTTCCTATTAGCAAAGCAAAGAACGCCAGCGAAAAAAAGTAAAGGCACCAGTATAAGACCGTCGACTTGTATTTTTTCCACCCCAGCCACGACAGGACACTGATGACCAAAAAGCTCAGGGCAACCACGCCCATGAGGTTAAGGCTCGTTAAAAGCGTTCCCAGCCTATTGTCCTGATGTAACACCATTGCTTCGATCGACGGGTACAAGGCTATGACAATAGCAAGAAACCCAGTAAGGGCAACATAGAGGATGTGTCTTACTTTGGCTCCGGCCACGAAAAGCATAAATAAAAACAAGGGGATAAAAACCAACGTGGTGCCCGTGTCCGGCTGACGTAAAATTAAGAACATGGGGATTAAGAGAATTCCAACGGCACGAAAAATGACACTCAGCTTTTTAATGTTGGCCTGATGTTGCTTCAAAAAGCGGGCCAGCAACAAAATCGTGGCAATTTTGGTAAACTCGGAGGGCTGGCCTCCCAGACCAAAGACCCCTAACCACGCCTTAGCGCCATTGACAACCTTTCCAAAAATCAAGGTTAGCACGAGCAGGACCATAAAAAGCAAAAAAATGTAAAAGCTAAAATCTTTGAGAACGTTGTAGCTGACGTAGCTGAAGGTCAGCATTAAAATTAAAGCCATGCCCACCCAAAAGAGTTGACGCTTATACTCATCCGAGACGATTACTCCGCTCGAGTTCACGCCGCTCGAAAAAATAAACAGCACACCTATCGTCATTAAAGCGATAACGGGGATCAAAAGAAACGGATCAAACTGCAAGACGGTTTTGGGGGATTCTTCGTTAAGCATACTACCTACATATACCAAGGATGAAGTTCTTTGACAGCCTGTTCGTAGGTTTGATGTCCGAAAATCGCTTGAAAGATAATATTGGCAGCTTTAGGTGCCCACCACTCCCAGCGATTGGTCCGCTCGACTTGAACAACGACAACAATCTGTTTGCTGGGGTCAGTTTCATTGTAGGGAGCATAAGACACAAACCACGAGTGGTTCGATGAACCTTTTGCACCGTCCTCGGCTGTTCCCGTTTTACCGGCAACTTCGGTGGCATGGGTGGTCACAACAACATCGGCGGTACCCCGGGTAATAACACCGCGCATATCCGCACGAACTTCGCTCCACACTTTATCAGGGAGTTTGAGTTCATATTCTAACTCGGGCTTGGTTTCTTCAACCACTTTTTTGGTGATGGGGTCCAAAATTTCTTTTACCACATAAGGGCGGTAGATTTTGCCATTGTTGATAATCATGGCCACCACATCGGCCATTTGAAGCGGCGAGACCTGCAAATAACCCTGCCCAATCGACAGGTTAACGGTGTCACCGCCCAACCATGGGTAATTCAACACCCGTTCTTTCCATTTTGGTGTCGGCACCAGACCTTGTACCTCGCCAGGCAGGTCAATGCCCGTGGTTTGCCCCAACCCAAACTTTTTGGCATAGTTGTCTATCTTGTCGATGCCTAGGTACTCTTCGCCAAGTTGGTAGTAATACACGTCGGCCGAATCCGCAAGAGCGGTGGCAAGGTCAATCCAACCAAACCCGTTGGGAATGTGCTCACGAAAAACCTGACCGGCGAGCTTGTACGACGGCCCACAAAAAATCTTCTTTTGCGGGTCAATGACGTTCTCGCCAAGGGCGGCTGTTGTCATCACTAATTTAAAGACTGACCCAGCCGGGTACGCTGACTGAATGGCACGATTCAAGAAAGGAAATGCGGGGTCGGTCTGAAGCCGATCAAACTCTGTAGCGGCATGATCAGTATAAAACACATTGGCATCGTAGTAGGGGTACGATACCATCGCTAAAATCTCACCCGTAGACGGACGCAAAATGACCACCGAACCATTACGAGGCCCCAGAGCCTCCTGGGCAATCTTTTGATACGTCCGGTCTATCGTCAAAACAATGTCATGGCCAGGAATGGGAGCAATCTCGGCGGTGCTGGGACTATCTACGCTACGGCCATTCACGTCTACCGTGCGAAAACGGGTGCCATCCTTACCTCGTAAAATCATGTCAAACTTTTTCTCGATGCCGTTTTTTCCTATCACGCTATGAATACCGTAACCTTGGTTATACAGCACCTGAAGCTCATCTTGAGTGATGTTCCCCACATAGCCAATGACATGGGCCAGTGAGCCATTGTTGATGTAATCGCGAATTGGCGTGCTTCGCCAGCTAACCCCCGGTAACTCGTTCAGTCGTTCGGCCACCGAGGCAATAGTCTGGTAATCCACACCTTTTTTTAGCTCGATATTCTGGTAAATGGGGTAGGAAGATAACGGAACTCTTGCGTCGAGATCGGTATAGGAGGTTTTTAAAAGGAGCGCTAACTTTGACAAAACCAACGGCACTTGTCCCGGGGGAACGTCGGCGGGGTTAAAGTCAATTTGAAAAGAATCAACGTTACGAACAAGCGGGACATCCGCATGACGATCAAAGATTTCACCGCGCTTAGCAGGGATATCAATCGTGCGCTGAGAAATTACCGTTGCTCGTTCTTTATACTTTTGAGTTTGAATCACCTGCATCGAAAACAGGTGCATAATATACACTGCAACGATGAGGCCTAAAAGAATCGCCAGAAGGATGACTCGGTTCTTAGAAGTCTGTGCTCCCGGAACCGAATCAATTTTCGACATCGAAGCCTCCCCTCCTTGAGCGCAAGGCTCTTTGACGAATCGCGTGGAAAATAGCCCAAATGATAGGTGCCGCGACGAGATTCAGAATCAAAGCTAACAAAAAGGAAAAGTTAAAGTAGTCAGAAAACGTTCGCCCTAGGTGAAAGATAGCCGAAAGAAGAAAGCCTGCTATCGTATTGTAAAACGTGGCGAACCCAGCCAAGAGTAAGGGTATAGCCAGAGGGTCAAAAAAGATTTTGCCCTTCCAATGCCCCAGGACGTACCCCGCCAAGGTAAAAATAAAGGCGTGATACCCCGGGGTTCCCCCTGTAATAAAGTCTAGGCTCAACCCGGTTAAAAACCCCAGCAAGGTGCTGGGAATAACATTATTATGAACAGCCAAAAAGAAGAACAACACCAAAACGAGGTCGGCTTTGACACCCCACAACGCCGTCACATTCCAAACAGTGGTTTGCAGGACGAGAACCAGGAGCAAAAAGAATAGTCCCCACAACAACGGCTTGATCATGGCGCCCTCTGAATTACAGAAACATACTCCAGCTGAGAGAAAGAAATCACCGGCTCTAAATCGATATTAAGAGCTGTTTCATATTCTTTTGCCGAAATGGAATGAACTCGACCAATAAGCAGGCCCTCGGGGTACAGCGAGTCGAGACCCGAAGTTACCACTAAATCACCGAGGTGTACCTCTTCAGCTGCTTTCTTTTCAACATACGACATTTTGAGGGCTTCTTCGTTGCTACCCTTGCCTGAGACAAGCCCCTCAAACCGGCTGTTTTGAAAGCGCGCAGCTACATACATATTGCCATCCAAAATCGGCTGAACGACCGAGGTAGTTAAACCCACCATCTGAATTTTGCCAACTAAGCCGTAAATATTGTTTTGATACGCTATAACAGGCTGATCTTTTTTTACGCCTTGCAAGTAGCCCTGGTTAATCGTGAACGAGGCATAAACCCGGGACGGGTCTTTCGCGATAATCTGAGCAGGGAGTAGCGTGTACGGCGTTGCGGTTTTAAAAGCAAGCTGTTCTTTTAGGCGGGCATTTTCATCTTTTAAGGCTACAACTTCCCGTTCGACACCAGCCAGCGACTTTAATTTCGCTTCATCAGCATCTAGCTTTTTCTTAGCGTCAACGAGGTCGCTCCAATTCGTAATAACATTGCCAATACCTGAAACTACGCCTGTAATGACCCCTTCAAGGGTTGAAAACAGGGCAAGCCCAATTTGTTGGGGCTGTGCCACTCCCGGTGTCCCTTGAAAAAAGATCATCAGAGATGAAATTGCAAGCAACAAAAGCGTGAGCAGGCCTTGTCGGTAACGATGAACAAGGCCCCTTAGCGGACCATGACCTCTCATGAGTTAATGTTATTGTACACGTTCCGGTTATTATTGAGCTTAGCTTGATCAAAGTACATGCCAGCACCCAACGCCACGCAGTACAGAGCATTTTCAGCCAAAAAGACGGGAACCCCTGTTTCTTTCGCCAAAAGCTTAGGGAGGCCCTTGAGTAAAGAACCTCCCCCCGTCATAACAATACCGCGTTCAACAATATCAGCGGCAAGTTCCGGAGGAGTCTGACCCAGAGTCTTTTTCACTTCTTCGATAACGACATTAATAGGTTCTTGCAGGGCTTCGCGTACTTCAATCGAGTCAATCTCTAAACGGCGCGGCAAGCCCGTGATCGCGTCAGTCCCTTTAATTTCCATCTTTTCGATGGTCTTGTCTGGCGCGGCATTGCCAATGCTGATTTTCAACTTTTCGGCTGTTTGTTCGCCAATGATCAAGTTATGCACGTTGCGAACATGTTTAATGATCGCCTCGTCAAACTCGTCACCACCCAGACGAATGGCGTTAGTAACTACCATTCCCCCCAGCGAGATCACCGAAATCTCAGTGGTACCCCCGCCGATATCGCAAACCATGTGCCCTGCGGGCTCAAAAATGGGGATATCAGCGCCAATCGCGGCAGCTAAAGATTCTTCTATAATTTTTACTTCGCGTGCGCCGGCTTTAAAAGCGCTTTCTTCGACGGCACGACGTTCAACTTCAGTAATACACGAAGGAACCCCGATTACCATACGAGGGCGAACAAACCAGCGTTTAGGAAGGACTTTGCCAATAAAATAGCGAATCATCTTTTCGGTGGTTTCCAAATCGGCAATAACCCCATCCCGCAACGGTCGAATCGCTATGATTTCTCCCGGCGTTTTCCAAAGCATGTGTTTGGCTTCTGTCCCCACAGCGACGACGCGCTTCGTTCCCCGCTCAACCGCGACAACGGACGGTTCGTTAATGACTATCCCCTTGCCACGAAGATAGACCAGCGTGTTACAGGTCCCTAAGTCAATACCAATATCGGATGAAAATGCGGAGAAAATGTTCGTCAGTCCGCTCATGAGCCCCCCTAAAACGCCCCAAGGCTAGCATATTTCATTTAGTTA
>JAJXVP010000161.1 GCA_021782055.1 bacterium
GTCCCATTTCCTGACACAAAAAATCCAGCCGTTTTCCTATCGGCCCCTGTTCTAGAAACAACACCTCGCAGGCGTCCATGTGCGATTTTAAACGGACAAGTTCTTCGTGTACGCCCGAACGCATCAAAAGCACGGCGGTTTCGGTCGCGATTCGATTGTCATCCACCTCGGCCGCCAATTCCGCGAACTTCCGTTTCAAGTTTTCGCGAAACACCTCTTCCATGTCAGCACTGCGAGCCTCGATAGCGGCTTGCCCTTCCCGTAAAAGGGCAAGCTGACCGCGAATATCGGTTTCTAAGCGCTCACCTTCGGCGCGGCGAGTGGCCGCAAAGTCCGACCACAGGGCGTCCAACGAAGCCTCAAGCGCAGACCAAACTTCTTCAGGTTTGACAGGGTCTTCGGCCAAAAGCACCCCGGGACGGTCGGCTAGATCAGCCCAGGTTATTTTACCCGGCAACTTAGAGACCGTGCGAAGGCTTTCGAGAGCGGCTTTCCAAGAGCGAACAGCGTCAGCGTCTACGCGCAAGGGGTTTGCCCCCGACTTTTCTTTAAAGCGGACCGTGAATTCCACGCGGCCGCGTAGAGCCTGCGAAGCCAACTGTTCGCGCAACTTGCCCTCCCAACGGGCCAAAACCGGAGGCAGAGTGACAAACAAGTCCAGGTAACGGTTGTTGTAGCTTTTTAGCTCTACCGCTAAAACAAATTTCTCGGTTTGAGTCTCGGTAAACGCAAAGCCAGTCATGCTGATCATAGAGCTTCACCGCCCTTGCCCGCACGGCGCTCTAAAAAGGCTCTGCCCACTTTCCAGTTGTCGCCCGCCCCCATCGTGACTAACAGATCACCCTCGTGCAAGGACTCAAGATAGTACGGTAAGGCATCAAGTGGTTCCTCAAAGTATCGCACAGCCCCCCGAAGCGCCCTGGTGCGATCGTAAAGCACGCGACCCGTGGTCACACCGTCCCAAGTTTCACGCGCCGAGGCATAAATCTTGTGCAAAACCACCTCGTCGGCGCTTTCTAATGAAGAGGCAAACTCCTCTAAAAGGGTTTTCGTTCGGCTGTAGGTATGGCTCATAAAGTCGACGACCAAACGGCGGTCCGGGTAAAACTCTCGAAGACCCTCCAACGTGGTTTTGACTGCCGTGGGATGATGGCCATAATCGTCCATCACCAGCACGCCGCCGACTTCTCCGACAATCTGGGAACGGCGTCTTGAGCCGCGAAAGCCTTCGAGGGCCTGCGCCACGCGAGCGATTTCGACTTCGTTTGGCCAACGGACCTGGTCATCCTTGAACAAAGAAAAGGCCAAAGCGCAGGCCCCCGCGGCATTGACGATGTTGTGGCGTCCGGGAATGGTGAGCCCGAGCGGTGTGCTCCAGCCCTGCAACGAAAACCTAACCAGGCCCGGTTGAAAGTCAATCGCTTTTACCTGAAAGGGACTGCCTTGGGCAGAAAGCCCATAGGAAACCAGCTCGACGTCAGGCCTCGCTTTTTTAACGTGATCGGCTAACCTGACCGCCCCCGGTTCATCGGCGCAAAAGATCAGGGTTCCTCCTTGGGGAAGACGCTGAGCGTATTCCCAAAAGGCGGCTTCGATATCGGCTTCATCACGAAAGTAGTCGGTGTGGTCAAGCTCAATGCTGGTACACAGAATCTTGGACGGGTGAAAATCTAAAAAATTGCGTCGGTATTCGCAGGTTTCGGCGACAAACCAGCGCTTTCCGAGGCGGAGGGTCGCCCGCTCGCCAAAGTCCGGCACTAGCGATCCGGCCAAAACAGAGGCGTCGAGAGCCAAAGCTCGTATCACGACGCCCGTCATCGCCGTGGTGGTCGTTTTGCCATGAACCCCCGAAATTCCGGCGGCGCCCGATGGGGCAAAGCGAAGCGAAAACGCCCCCAAAGCCTGGGTGTAGGTCAACACCGGGAGGCCTAAGGCCCGAGCTTTGAGCAGTTCCGGGTGGGTCTCGGGGTTGTAGGCTGCCGAGTAAATCACCAAATCCGCTGTTGAAGGCACATTTTCGGGAGCAAAACCCTCGAAATACGGAACCTTTAAAGCTGTCAAAATCTCGTCAGTAAAAAACTTATCGGCAACATCACTCCCGCTAAGTTCAACCCCTTGGTCGACCAGAAGTTCGGCAAGAGCGGCCATGCCGGTGCCCTTTATCCCTACCATGTATACCCGCTTGGCGCGGCGCAAAAGCTCATCAGAGTCCATTTCTTTACCATAAAGAGCCCAAGGTGAATTGACAAGGCCTCGGACAAGCCGAGTATGCTCCGAAAAACCCATGAACGACTGTAGTGCTCCCCTGGGAATTGTCTTTACTCCGTTAGAACTCGCCGAAAGCCTCGTCCAGCGTTTTCATTTGGCAGAACGCTGGCAAGCCGGGGCCACCCTGATGGACCCCACCTGCGGGGATGGGGTTTGGTTTCAGGCCCTGGTGAACCAAGGCCAGAGGTCTGGTTGGACACCCTCGGCGCAAGATTTTGGCCGACTCTACGGCACCGAACGTGATCCGGTGAGTTTTGCGAAGCTCAAACAGCGTTTTGACGAACAAGGCTGGCCGTTTTTTTCTCAAAACCTTCTTCTAACAGACTTTTTAAGCGCACACACTCTCCCCCGAGTGGATATTGGTCTGGGCAACCCGCCCTGGGTGGGTTTTGCCTCGCTCCCTGACCCCGAAAAACAACGCTGGAAGCCCTTATATCGTCACCTACAGCTCATTCCGAACGCCCGAGCGGCGCTTTCTGGGGCCGCACAGGTCGATCTGGCCGCTTTAGTCACCGCCCACTTTTTGCGTAACCATTGGACAAAAAAAGGTCCTGTCGTCTTTTTGCTTCCGCGAAGTTTGGCAGTTTCGGCCGCTCACCACCCCTTTCGTCACCACTTCCCGGCCTCTTGCTGGGAGAAGCTCCCCGGTGCCTTTCCGTCCATCGGGACGTCGGTGGGACTTGGGGTGTGGGACGCCCACTTTGATGGGGACGCCCTGAGTGATAACGGGGGGCACCCAGGGTTAGAACGAGCAAAAACGAACCCTGGCACGCTACACCCCGAAACTGGTCTGGCCCCCATTCCCGTGCCCAAGCTCAGCTTACCCCGGCAGGGAATCAACACCCAAGGTTGCAACGAGGTATTTTTCTTTGCCACGAAACCTGCGGGAGTAGAAGAGGAGCTTTTGTATCCCGTTCCTGTCGCCAAAAACTGGGCTTTGCCTTCAGCAGAATGGACCACTCAACGTTGGGTGCTGTTGCCCTATGACCGTCAGGGGCGTTTGCTAAGTCCGGATACACTTTCGGCACAGTTTCCTGGTGTATGGCGCTACCTGCGCTCGCAAGAACAGCGGTTGCGTCAAAGGCGAGGAGTGCTCATTGGTAAACGTATTGCCAGCGGGGGATGGTACGCGCTTTGGGGCGTGGGGCCCTATACCTTTCAACCCTGGAAGATCGTGTGGCCGGCCTACGGACACAAGCGTTTTGTTCCCGTTCTGTTGGGCCCTCAAGTCTGGGTTCCTCAGCAGGCGCTCCAAGGGTATTGCGCTTTTTCATCGAAAAAGGAGGCTTTTCGGGTTTACCGCCAGCTCTGCGCCCTGCCCGTCGAAGAAACCTTACTCGCTTGGGAGGGCGCGGGAACGCCCAGCTGGGCACAACCGGGCAAAATGCGCCACTTTTTTGCCCCTATAGCGGGGGGTTAGAGCCACAAAGTTGCCGAGGTGAACCCTCAGGCGTTAAGGCAACTTAGGCTTTGAGGCGAAGGCCCCATTGACGCCCTGCTTCCGTCGCCTTTTGCGGGTCGGCTATCCAATCGGTAAGGGAGGGGCCAGGCAAGAGTTCTCCCAACTCTGCCCAGTGTGCGGGCAAGGGAACGAGGGTGAATACCTGCCGTTTAAGGCCTAGCCGACGACAGATAGCCAAAAGGTCGTCTCCCTGCTCGTTTTGTTGGTCGACCACCACTAACGCCCTCGAGGACAGAACAGCGGCCGCAACCGTTTCTAGGGGGTCTTTTTGATCCATCAACTGAAGATCTAACCCTGTCGAACTTAAGCCCGCCGTCAAAGCCGCAAACCATGGTTCGGCAAAACCCGCAGGGGGAGCACCCCAAAGGGTGACCGCCTCGGGCCCGCGATTCGCCCAAGACGCAAACTCTTCATACCAATCTTGAATCTCCTGCCCCACCGCCCAACCTAATCCCAAGCGGGGAGCTAGTGCTTTAACATCAAGGCGCTCGGCCACACGGCCTAGAGACGAAAACGGACCTCGGCTGGCGTACCAAAGAAGGGCTTGGTGCTCAAAGAAGTCTTTTTCGGCGGGAGTCAAGGTGGAAGAGTTACGGATTCCCTCGGTTTCACCAGGGCTAGAGAAAAGTTCGCCCGAGAATAAAACCCCAGAGGCTTTTTCGAAAACCATCCCCCGTTCAGGGCGCTGGGTGTCATCAAAAAACTCAAAGCTCCAATTCTGCCAGGTGATAGGTTGACGACCTGAGGAATAGGGCACGACGTTCAGCGCAGGATTTTGAGTTTTGAGCCACTCCAGAACGTCCGGGGCCTGTGGGGTTGAAAGAAAAATGACCGTTCTGACGGGCCCGGGTAATTCTTCTTGCAAAAGCTCAACGCCCCACTCCGGGTCATCCCACGGGTCAATCAGAACGCCACCCCCAAGATACCAGGCGTTTCGGCAGACGCCTTGGGGCACCGGGCAATTATCCCATTGTTCCAATTCGCCCGGTGCCAGCTCGGCGGTTAACCGAAACACACCGGGCCAGCATTCTTTTTCGCGTGTCATGGCACAAGTTTAGCCAAGAATTCCTCGCTTGATCAATCCTGATATTTTTTTTCCACGAGCGACGTTTGGTAGTATAGAATTAACAGCGGAGGTAAAGACTTATGAAACTTCAAGCCAAGCTGAGTTTGCTGATTCTGGGAGCTGTTGTTTTGTTCGGGGCCGCCATCTCGTTATATTTTGCGCTTTTGGCCCCCGCTCGCGAACTTCGTTCCGATCAAAGCATTCTTCAGGCCGCCTCCTCACAATTTTTACAAGAACGAGCCATGCTGAATAGACTCCCCATGGTGAGCATGGCCGAGTCTCTGCACGCCCTCATCCGTGCCCATCAAAATACCGAAAAAGCCCTTAAACATATTGGGCAATTGGCCAACCTTAGGGCAGCCGACCGCGAAATCTCGCAGGCTATGACTGTCATCGACACCTTGGCGCAAAATGCCCAAGATAGTTACCAAAAAGTCTTGGATGCCTCGCATGCCCTCGCTCAAGAAGCTGGCCAAGTGGGTATTTCCGATCGAGAGCTCGTTGTCTACGATCTTTTGGTGAGTCCTCTTGTGCTACACAGCCCTCTCTATACACCGTTAAAAGCGCAGGTCGAAGCGCTTCGAAAAGCCCTGCAAAACGACGATGTCTGGATTGATAGTGCCTCGCAAACCCTTGCCTCGCAAAATGAAAAGATTCATGAGCTGGTTGACAAAATCGAAAGCAATGTTTCGTCCACCGCCTTAACGGTTGTTATCGCTGTCTTTTTGGCTTTGCTGGGGGGGGTGCTGTTGTTGGCCAGACGGCTTTCGCGATCGGTAGCTCGCATCGCCCACGAAGTCCAACTCCTTCGCGACGGCGATTTAACACGAACGTTTGATGTTCGGTTTCGCGATGAAGTGGGCGCCTTAGGCCGCGACATGGAAGAATTTTTAGAGCATCACCGCGGTGTAGTTCGGTCAATCCAAGCTGTTGCTGAAGAAAACCTCAGGGTGAAAGATTCTCTTGAGGCCACCATCGGCACTTCTGAACAGGCGACCAACGGTCTGCATAACGCAGTGGGAACCATGGATGACAGTCTTTCTCTCCTTGAAAGCAAAATGCAAGAGGTTTCGGGAGCTTTGTCCACCATCCGTGGCATCGTTGGGGACTTTACCGATGTTTTGGCCGCACAAAATGGCAGTATTCAAGATTCCTCGGCCGCCGTTATAGAAATGCAGGCCTCGATCGACAGCATTGCCCAGCTGACAGGAACTCGGGCCCAATCGGTATCGGGCCTGGTACAAACTGCGCAAGAAGGCGGTAGTAAGCTTGATCACACCAATGAGTTGATCCGCGAGGTCGGTGGGTCTGTTGATGATATTCGCGACATGGCGGGTTTGATTCAGCAAATTGCTGGCCAGACTGATCTTTTAGCCATGAATGCCGCTATCGAGGCCGCCCACGCCGGTGAAGCGGGTAAGGGGTTTTCGGTTGTCGCCGAAGAAATCCGCAAGCTTGCGGAGGCCTCGCGTGAGAACTCTCAGCACATCGGGGTAAAACTACAACGGATTGTGGATGTCATCAGTCAGGTCTTGGGGTCGTCAGCGGATACTTACGAGGCGTTTACCCGGATTCAAAAAGAAATTCAGCTTTTTTCGGATTCTTTGGATGAAATTTCTCAGCGGTTGAAAGAATTCTCGGTCGGGGGCAAACAAATCAACCA
>JAJXVP010000162.1 GCA_021782055.1 bacterium
TCCGTAATTTGTATTGGTGGAACAAACAGTACAAATGCGCAGTTTTTAGCCTATGGTGCTATCTCTGGTAAGTTTTATATTGGTAAGCAGACAGCGGCAGACGTAATAACTTGGGGTTATTTATGGAACGCTATGAACATGGGTTCCGGCTCTGGGTTAGATGCTGACACCTTGGATAAAAAACACTATTACGACATTCAAGCCGAAAACCAATCAAGCGCACCAGGGATTATGATACCGCTATATATTTACCCAACAGGAGGTGGTGCTGAGGCTGATTATGCAAATGTAATTAACCTTGCAAAAAAATATGGTCACGTTCCAATATGGGTTGTTCTTAACCCTTCCAATGGGCCAGGGAGTGCTATTGATGGGAACTTTACAGATGCTATTAACAAACTACATGGTGCAAAAAACATAAAGGTTTTAGGATACGTTGCAACAGATTACCCGTACACAACTGGGCATGGGACCGTATCCGAATCTCAGGCGCAAGGTGTAATTGATACATGGCTTTCATTTTATCCTACTATAGACGGCATTTTTCTTGATGAAATGTCATATGCAAGCCCTATTGATCCGAATGTGCAGGCGTATTATCTAGCTTTGATGAATTATGGTCATCAAAAAGGATTATATCCAATAGTTACTAATCCAGGTACAGCCGTTGATGCTACTTACTATTCGACTAAAATAGCCGACGTAATTGTTGTCTATGAGAATTCCGGGTTGCCCGCTGAATCAACGCTAGATACTTATTCATATAACACAGATTATCCGACAACTCGCAGGGCTTTGCTTGCTTATGGAACTGGGGCTTTTAATTCAGCTTCATTTCTTACAGACATGAAATATGTTGGTATGATTTTTTGTAATGACGGGGCAAATTTGCCAAACCCGTGGGATTATTTAACGTCAACGCTTGAGCAACAGTTAATGTTACTTGGTGATAGTGGTGGGATGGTTAATGCTGAGACAACTCGTGCAGAAGCGGCAGAAGCAAATCTAAAAAACCAGCCTAACCAACTCAACACTTGTTCTGCTGATTCCGTTGGAGGTCAGTGGTTTCCGATAGCTACCATAACTATTGGTGGGTATGGTGCTATATCAGGTAAAATAATTACCACAGGCACAGGATCAACGTCTAGTGGTCCTGCTAGGTGGATAACAGAGATTTATCTGCACGCCTATTGGAGTCAGCCAACTCCTACTGCTGGTGCAACTCCTTTTTTTCACATGGATATTCTTTCTGCTATCGGTATTAACCCTGCTACTGATATTCAGTTCGTGTGGACAAGTTTAACCACTGCTAGTTCTATCGGTACTTTATATATCAAAAACCCTGCTATTTATGGTGGTGCAGTTTCGATTCTGCTTGATACTGTACCAACACCGTCATTCATCCTTAATAACGCCGCGCCAGTAGCTTCACTTCCTACTGGAACTCAGGTAGGACCTACTGACGTTAAACCTAATGCTCACGAAACTGGTTCTGGTGGTGGGTTGGATGCTGATACGGTTGACGGCTTACACGCTAATATTGCACCTGGGACAACTGGCATTTTAAAGCGCACGCTATTCAACATGCCTGGGACATATAACTACACAACCGGACCTAATACAACGGTTGTGTATTTGACTGGTGTCGCTGGTGGTGGTAGCGGTGCCTCTGGATGGTCAGGCTACTCAGGTGGAGGCGGTGAGGCTGGCCGCTGGGTAGTAAAAAAACCAGTAGCGGTTACACCTAACACAACTTATAGTATTGTTGTTGGTGCTGGGGGTGCCTCAATTAACGGCAATCCTGGCGATGGTATTGACGGTAATCCAACATCTTTCGGGGCGTTACTAACACTACTTGGCGGCCAAAGAGGATTCCATAGTGGAGGCCCTGGTGCTGGTGGACTACAAGGACTAGGTGGGAATAGTAGGGGTTTATCACGATCAATGTATGGCCTATATGGTGTTGGATGTTGTGGGTTTTACGGTTCTTCGCCACCATATTTAACAACAGGTAGTGCTATTTCTTTAGCTGATGGAGGCTTTTTAACGCCATCGCCTGATGTAATAGACACCATCCCTGGTGGAAACGGAGGTACAAGTGTGTTTGCACCAGGCGGTAACGGAGCTGATCACAATAACGCAACCGCTGGTAGTGGTAGTCTTGGCTCTGGTGGTGGTGGTTGTATGCCTAATAGTGGACCAAGCGGAGCTGGTGGCGACGGTTTCCTATTAGTAGAGGAATAAAAGGAGAATAAAATGGCTTTGCAAAAAACTTTCACGAATCCAGATGGATCAACTCAATCTTACCACAGAATCATTGAGATTCAAGCCCCCCATTTCAAGCGTGATTATGGGTGGATACCTAACACTGGATATATTGTAATCGAGTCTTACGTAAGCGATGCAACAAGACAGTCTGGGTCTTCACCTGTACCAGGGAATAAGGTTTACGTCATTCCAGCTACAGCTTTCTCGGGAATGAACGTAACAACGCAGGACGCGCTTCTTCAATTTGCCTATAAGAACTTCAAATCATTCTTGACTGCTGACACTAATCTTGGTGGTACTTTTAATCTCACGGATGCTATAGACGTAGATGAAACACCGACTGCTGGTGTTGCAGATGGAAGCGTTCAATGACACTATTACAGGCGTGTGACTTTGCAGAATACGCATGGAACAACTCGGACGTGTGGGACCAGAAAACTGATACCCACGTTGCCTTCAAACTTGACGGCACAACGCTTTACGTTTGTTTCCGTGGGTCCGAATCTTTGCAGGACGCTATTGACGACATCGAGTTTTGGAACGTTCCTTGGCGTGCTGGTATCTGGGTTGCTGAGGGCTTCCGTGATTGCTACGAAGCCGTAGAAGGGGCCATCGAAGCCAAGATTGAAGCGGTTAAACCGGCTCAAGTGATCTATGTTGGTCACTCCCTCGGGGCGTTCCTGGCAGTTATGGGGACGGTCGCCAGTATGCTACGTGGTCGCCTCTCACCGGCCTATGCCATAGGTTGTCCTCGGGGGTTCGGGTTATTTTCGGCACTGAGGCTGAACAAAAAATTAAAAGACTTGGTAACTTGGTGGCGCAACGATCAAGACATCATAACCCACCTAGCGCCTTGGTGCTTCTGGAAATTGCACGTTGGGCAAAAAAAACAGGTTGGAAAATGGTGGCGGTGGTGGACATTCCTTTTCCCGAATAGTCATAATGCTCACATGGTCAGTCAATACAGGCTTCATGCTGGGGGTGAATAATATGAAAGCCTTACACGTTCTCATAATGGTTTCTATGGTCAGCTTGGCCGCAGTTTTTTTTGTAGCCTACCAAAACCGCGAGGACCTTCAGAGTTCAGTCAATGCTCAAATTTCTGATTTACATGAGGCTGAGTGGATTTTCATTGAGGGAAAAATCAACGGTTGGTATCAACAAAGCCGCGAACACATTGACACCATTGCGTCATTGGTTCGATCTGAGATAATTCAAGCTTACAAAACAAATGGACGTGACCTAGAATACGATTTAACCCACCCGGACCAAAACAATAACCCCGTGATAAATATAATTGGTAGGCATATTGAGGGTGTTCACCTTAATGGTGTGCTATCGGATGCGGATGATGCGTGGGCGGCTAATCGAACGGGAATTATTTCAGACTTTTCCAAAGATTGTTCAGCCTCGGGCCGGACGCGATCTTTTACAAAAGAGGAAGCTGGGCATTTTTCGCCGTCGCTGGCAAAACAAAATATCGAGCGTATATTGAATGAGGATATAACCTCGGGCTGGCTTGGTTGGGAGTATCTGACACCTTCTGAAAAAGATTGGACGGTTCCTTACTTTTCTGAGCAAACCCTGAAACACCTTTTCATGAAGTACGGGCTCCAAAGCCTTGAGGCTTTCGAGTTCTCAACTCCGGCCTATATTGACTTTAATACAGACCTAGCGGGCGTACCGCTCGTTGACGGGCACGGATTTAAGGTTGTAAACGGTCAAATAATTTTAGTCCAGGGATTTAATGCACTACGGCAATTAAAAAGTACACACGATGGAATGGCAGAATTTCAAATCCTTGAGGATAAAGTTTCTTTAGCTAAAGAAAGAGGCCAAAAGCTTCTTCTCTTGGACACCTTTGAAATCGTCGTGAGCTTTTTGGCAATTTTTGCAGTATGGGGAGCCGGGCTCAGAAAAGACGCGAAGGACCTTGAGGGTGGGTGCAATGAATGACCGAAGTGTTTACTCCCATACTGGATCAACTTCCAATAATAGTAGGATCTTTTCTCGGCGCGGCAGTTCAAAACTTGACACTTCGGCAACGAAAAATTGAAAAGGGATCGCAGTTAAACGGGTTAATACAGGTTTTCATTGGATGGTCAACGGCCTTTTTTTTAATACTGGCGATTGAGGGGATTTTACCAAAAAATACCGATTGGAAAATAATTGTGGGATCGGCCTTTGTTATGGGTAACGTGGGCTATAGGTTGGCCGTGTGGCTATCAAAAGGCATGAATCCGCTCAGGCTCCTACCGGGAGCCCGGCAGATTGAACTAGAAAAACTAGACTCTGAGCGGGAAAGCTCTGAGGATAGGGACTAGATTTATTTCCCGGCTCTAAACTTCTTCAGGAAATTGTCAATAGCTCTTTGCTCACCTGGGCTTTGGGTTTCGACAATGTAGGGCAGGTTCCCGGCGGCTTCGATACGGTAAACTTCCTTGAGCCTCTTCTTGAGCTTGTCGCGTTCCTCGGCTGGTAGCTCTTTGGGCACGTTCAAGACGTTGACGCCATTGACCAAAATCCCGGTTCCAGTGACTTCAACCTTGACGGGATTCGATTCTTGGCCGCCGTTAACAATACTCGATTCGTTCTCAGCCCAAACCCTAAAGGTTCTAAGACTATCCGAGACAACGTGGTTCCACACTTCATCTTCAGGATGGTTTTTCAGTGCTTCATCCAGGTATCTTAATTTATGAGCGGACCCTTGTTCGTTAAACCCGGCAGCTCTTAATTGGTGCCGGTGCTTGGTGTAAACTTCCCCTATATGGCGGTAGTTCGAGACGGTGGCCGCTGGCAGGTTAAGGCGCCCTTCCGCGTTTTCAAAATAATCCAGATAAAATTCAAACCCGGCTTGTTTGTATAATCCTTCATCTTGAATTTTGTAAACCGCGAGGCAGATTGCGAGAATGGCGCGGTCAACCGCATTGACGGTATCTTTAATTCCGTTCTCGACAACCTCTAGGTCGTCGCTTGTCAAAAAGCCAAGATTGGCTTGGCGCGTTCCTTTAATTTTTAGCTCAAACTTCGACGGGGCTTTTACACCCTCGGGAAATTCGTTCGCTATCACGTCCGCTTTTTTTGTTGCCATTTTCCAATACCTCCGGGGATTTTTTGATTTTAAGGCATAACTCATAAAAAGACAATGAACGACAAATAATGCCAAAACGTACAATAAACCATGTCAGTTATTTGTCAGTAAAAAATCATAAATAATTATGATACAAAGACATAAAGAATAAGGGGTTCGACTCCCCTATTCTCCAAAAAACACCATAAACCGCCGTAAAAGGCGGTTTTTTTGTACTTTCAGGCCGGAAAATAACTTGAATTACCTAAAAAACCGACATAGAATGACAAAGACTGTCAGTGATTTGTCAGTAATATGTCAGTAAAAAGGAAAAAGACCTATTGAATGAAAGTGACAATAAGGACGTGGAAGCTAAAAAAGGGTGATTGCCTGTACCTTGATATAGTTCACCACGGGCGGCGTGTTCGGGAAAACACTTATATTTACCTGACCGGCGACAAAAAGGCCGATGCCGAGAAAATTCGCCTGGCTGAAATAGTTCGGGCCCGGCGCGAGATTGAACTACTAGCCGACATTCACAAATTCGTGCCGGATCATAAGGCCGCGATAACGCTGGCCGACTATTTTGAGGCATACGGTTCCTCGGCTGCAATTAAAAACGTGCCGCGTATTAAGGCTTTTTTTGGGCGAACTCAGCTACGGGCCGTCACGTCAAAAATGATTGAGGAATACCAAGCCAAGCTTTCCGAGGGGCTTTCAAAGTCAAGTGTCGAAACCTACATGAACGTGCTTGTTGCGGTCCTAAATAAGGCCGTCAGGGAAAAGATTATTTCCGAAAATCCGGCGTCGATAATTAAGCGCGTCAGGGCTGGCGAAAAACCGCCCCAAAGCCTTTTACCGGACGAGCTTTCAAGGCTGAAAGATGCTCCAATCATGGGCGAGGATGGCTTCGGTGGGGAAGTGAAGCGGGCCTTCCTTTTTGCGTGTGAGACGGGGTTGAGATATTCTGACCTTCGAGCTTTAACCTGGGCCAAAATAAGGGGGCGGCAGGTTGAGGCGACACAGGAAAAAACCGGGCGCGTGGTTTATGTTCCGCTGAATGATCGCGCCTGGGAGATAATTGACCGGGAAGGGGCCCGTGATAAAAGT
>JAJXVP010000163.1 GCA_021782055.1 bacterium
CCGGGTTAAGATTGTGGATCCTAAGGCCAGTGGTCAGTTAGAAGATATGAGACGGCTTGGCATTGAAGGAAATCAAATTCAAGTTACCGACCAAAGTCAGCTCACTGAAGAAGTTGTGTATTCTGGGATTGAGCTTTCGTATTTAGATCGCCACGAAGTCTTACCGGTGGTCGACAGCCTTGAAACCTTAGAGTACGACTTAACCAGCCATATCGAAAAACTCATAACCCAGAAGTCGACCTCAGTAGGGCTTATGATTGGCGATCCTTCACGATCGCTGGACAAAGACTATACGATCCTTGAGCGGCAATTGCAGGCCCTCGGCAATTTTCAACAAGTACCTTTAGACCATCCCATTTCCCAGACCCTGAATGCTTTGATTGTTGCTGGCAATGCGGCCATTGACGACACGACAGCGTACTTCATTGATCAATATATCATGAACGGCGGCAAGGTTCTGATGGCGTTAGATTCGGTGAATGTCGATATTAGTTCGAACAAACCTCCGGTAGTTCTGAAAGACAACCCCGCGCTCAAGTTGCTGGCTTCTTACGGGGTGGAAGAACCTCAAGACCTCGTGCTGGATTCTTACAATAACGTTGTTCAATTCAACTCACAGATGGGTGTGGTTTTACAACGGTACCCCGAATGGCCACAAATCTTAGCGCAAGATGTCAACACTTCAAACCCTGTGACGGCTCACTTTGCAGGGCTTTCTTTGATGTGGCCCAGTCCGCTGACTTTGATCCAAAAACCCGGTATTCAAAGTGAAGTTCTCGTGACCACGAGCCCCAAATCGTGGTTGATGACAAAAGATTTTACGATTGATCCCAACGAAGCCTTAATGAGTTCCATGGATGCTTCTGTTAAAAAGCAGAAGTATCCTGTCGCAGTGGCCTTAACGGGACGTTTCCCCTCGGCTTTCACGACCGCAACCATTCCTAAAGCCCAAGCCAATGCGGATGCGGCACCCTTCCAAAGTTTGAGTCCAGAAACCCGGTTAATTGTTGTGGGTGGTTCAACCTGGTTGACGGATTTAATGAAGATCACTCAAAGTCAAGCCAATGCCTTATTTGCCTCTTCTGCCGTGGATTGGCTGGCTCAAGATGATGCCCTTTTAAGCATCAAAACTCGTTCGTATCGTGATCACAGTTTAACAGGGTTACAAGATACTGCCGAACGTCAAGCGGCGGCCTTCAGCCTGTCCTTTGTCAATATCGCCTTGATTCCTTTGCTGGTGCTGGTGGTAGGTCTAGTACGCTTCTTACGCCGCCGCAGACGCGAGCTTAAAAACTAGGAGAACGATGAGATGGAATACCGAAAAAAAATAACAGTCTACAGCGCCATCCTAATTGTTTTGGTTTTGACCGCGCTGGGAGGCTTTTTCTTCAGTCAGCAAGCCCTGGATGCCCGAGCTTCGCAACAACCGTTATTAGCAGTGTTGAAACCCCAAGAAGCTACCAAGTTGATCATTGATAACGGAACCCCAGACGGAAAGTGGGTGGTAACCCGCTCTGGGGAGGGCTGGACCGTGACCTATGGGACACAAACGTATCCTGGCAATTCTGAACGTCTGAGTTCCTTTTTAAAGGGCCTGAACAAGCTAACCAAGTATCGAAAGGTGGCTGACATCAATACCCAAACGAAATTGGACGTCTACGGCTTAACCAAGCCTCGTACGGTACAAATCTTGAACGCCGAGGGGAAAGTTTTGGTCAATTTGCAAACAGGCACAACCGATGATACGGGCCGCTATGATTATGTCCGAATCAACGGTCAACCCCAAATCTGGTTGACGGAACGAAACCCTCTGACCGTCATGGAACTGGGCTGGAATGCCTGGACGGACCTCAGTTTAATTCCAGGTCAGCTCAAACCCGATGATTTGATCCGCATCAGTCTTAGTGGAACGATTCACACCCTCGAGAAGAAAACTTACACCCCCTTTGAGCTGATTAAAACGGTGAAGGACAAAAAACCTCAATGGAAGTTGTCCGATGGGACCTTTCCCAAAACTGCTCAAGATTACGTGGACGGACTACCAGGGTTTAAAGTCAATTCTTACCTGAAGGACGGAGAAACCTACGATCCTGCCAAGGATACCCAAGGAATCCTCACGGTGCAGACACAAAACAAAACTTATGTGTTTCATATTGGGATGGAACAAAAAGACGGCCGCATCCCAGCTACGGACGGAACGCGGAAGTTCTGGCTTTCGACCTGGTCGTTGGATCAAATTCTCTTCCACCAACCTTAAGACTTGTTTAAGAAGTTCTTGAAAAAGCTGCCCCTTACCGGGCGGCTTTTTTTAGCTTTTAGGGAAAAGCTTTACTCAGCAGTATTCCTAAGGCAAAACCGAAGGCCCAAAGAAAAGAAAGCAACCCAGTTCCTCCCAGTACGGCATTGAGGGCCGAACCCCGTACACTCCAGATAAGACGGAGGTTTTTGAAAGCTAAAGGTAAAGTCAGCAATACGAGCAGAGTCCACGGTGATACAAGTCTTATGGTGACGGTGATGAGCAGAACTGCATAGGCGAGAGTCAAACAAAGCAGATATTGTATTTTTGCAAACCTCTCTCCGAAACGTACGGCCAAAGTTCTTTTATGATGAACTCGATCTTCTGGGATATCCCGGAGATTATTCACCACAAGAATCGCCACAATAATGAGTCCTGGTCCTAGAGACAACAAAAGTGCCGCTGTCTTTAAAGTACCTGTTTGCAGAAAATAACTCCCTGAAGTTGCAGCAAAGCCAAAGAAGATCAAAACAAAGACATCTCCAAGACCGAGTTTGGCTAGGGGGAAAGGTCCTGTGGTGTAGCCGATGGATGCGGCGATAGCAAAGACTCCCAAAGCGGAAAGCCAAGGCCAGGCTCCAGGAGCCGTTTGATGGCTATACATGATCACGGCAACTCCGACGACTGACGCCAAAAGCAAAACAACTAGGAGGCCCGTTTTGACTTGACGGGGTGAAAGTAAACCTGCCGACGTGACTCTGAGTGGGCCATGGGTGCGGTTCGTGTCAGCACCGCTTTCAAAATCATAAACATCATTGGCAAGGTTACTGGCTATTTGTAAAGCTAGGGCCACGAAAAAAGCGGCAAGAGCGGAAAAGAGGTCGAAGTGCTTATCTGCATACGCCAGCGCTGAACCGACGAGTACCCCTGAGGTTGAGGCTGGCAAGGTTTTAGGCCTGGCGGCTTTAAGCCACGCAGAGAATTGTCTAGGTTTTTGTCGTGTTGAATTCATACTTGGTTAAGTTTTTTCCAGAGGTCTCAAATATTGGTTAAGAAGCCGCTTCATCTCTTCGATGCCAAACGGCTTGCTGAGGCTTGCCGTGAACCCAAACTGAGTTGGCTTTACTAAAATCTCATCTTCTGCATAACCGCTAAAGACAAAGATGGGTATGCTCCTATTCCATTCACGGATTTTATCGATGATTTCGCGTCCTCCAGTTTTTCCTGGGATAGTTAAATCAAAAATCATTCCCACGATTTCTTTCTTATCGGTTTGGTCTTGATGAAAAGCTTCCAGGACGCGATCCCCATCGTCATAGCTGAGAGGGGTATACCCCAGTTGCTGAAGAACCTTTTCCAGAATATCACGGATCACTTCTTCATCATCTAGGATAAGAAACTTTCCTTTGCCTTGATGTTTTTCTAAAGGCTTAGAAGGCTCAAAAGATTCTTTTTCGGTCGAAGCGGGAAGATAAAAATGGAAGGTCGTACCTTCACCAGGTTTTGAAAATACCTCAATGTGACCAGAATGCTTTTTGAGGATGGAAAAACAGGTCGCTAAACCTAACCCATGGCCGTTAGCTTTTGTCGTAAAAAAGGGATCAAAGATTTTGGTGACCAGTTCTGGAGGAATTCCCGTTCCCGTGTCTTGAACACTCACTTGGACATACCGCCCAGGCTTTAAAGGAACAGAATTTCCTTCTAATATCACCTGATTCTTGGCAGAAATTTTTAACATACCACCCTTCGGCATCGCTTGAAGAGCATTGATCACCAGATTTTCCATGACTTGCGAAATTTGAGCTTTATCGAGTTCACAAAGCCATAAATTCGGGGCGAGGTGGAAATCACTCGCCACGGAAGAACCGCTGAGAGCAAAGGCTACTGCTTCTTGAAGTAGGTCGCCCAAAGCCTCTACTTTTTTATGGGGTACACCGCCTTTTGAAAAGGTTAAAAGTTGTTTCGTGAGGTTCCTGGCTCGGTCCATGGTTTTCCCGGCGGTATCTAAATAAGAAAGAAGAGGGCTGGAAGGGGTACTTTGACGAGCCATCTCCAGGTTCATATAAATTCCTGTCAACAAATTATTAAAATCGTGGGCAATACCCCCTGCTAAAATGCCCAAGGACTCAAGCTTTTGCATCTTATTGATTTCTAAATCGAGTTGACGTCGTTGTTCTTCGGCTTTTTTTCTTTCTGTAATATCGGAGAAGAGCACGGCGAAGTGCCCTTCTTCAGGACGAAAGGAGATTGTTTCAAAATATTTATCAAACTCTTGGGAGTAGTTTTCATAAGTAAACGGAACTCCCGTTAACGCGACCTGTCCAAAGACCTGGATCCAATGTTCTTCGGTATGAGGGAGGACCTCTAAGACAGTTTTTCCCACGAGCTGTTGCGCTTTTAACCCTGTCAGTTTTTCAAAGGCAGGATTCACTTCCAGATACCGGTAATCGATGGGTTCACCCGCCTCATTAAAAATCATCTTATGGAGGGCAAAACCCAGCGTGAGATTTTCAAACAGCATGCGGTATTTATTTTCGCTGGTTTTCAAGGCTTGAGCGGCCCGTTGTCGTTCTGTAATATCGACACTGATGGCGGATACCCCTGTGATAGTTCCACCTGACCAAATGGGGTTTAAAAATACTTCAAAGGTCGAAAGTTCTTGATTGAACGGTATGGAAAATTCAAAGTCTTGTTTTTCGCCTCGTAAGGCAGCTTCATACCGAGGACGCCATTGGTTGCGATGTTCTTCTGAAAGGATTTCCAGGGCATTCATGCCAGGTTTGAGGCTTAGTCCAAAGACCAGTTGATAACTTTCAATAAAAAAGTCATTGAGGATGGTGTAATTCAATTGTCGATCAACAGCCCATATAGATTCTCGCCGGGTGCGCAGTAAAGCTTCTAAACTGGCTTGAGAACGTTGTAATTGTTCCTCAAACTGTTTGCGGTCCGAAATATCTCGGGTTGAGGCGTGGATTTCAAAGACTTGATGGGTGAGGGGGTCAAGAATCGTATGACTGGTTGTTTCTAACCAAATGAGGGTTTTGTCTTTGCGAACTCCACGGTAGCTGACAGAAGTGACAACACTGTCCGCCAGAATATTTTGATGGGAATTTTGTACGGCTTGATGATCCTCGGGGTACACAAAATCATAAGCAGAATGCCCCAAGAGCTCCTCGGGGCGGTAACCAAGAAGACGTTCACTGGCCGGCGAGGCGTATTCATACGTGCCATCGGCGGCGTGTCGGGTAATCATATCGCTAGAAGATTCGGCTAAAAACCGAAACCGAGTTTCGCTTTCTTTCAACTGATCGGTCAAATGGACCAACTCTTCCATGGTTTGATTTTTACTTTGAACAGCATTCAAGAACATTCCTATTAAAAGAATGCTCACGGGATAAAAAAGAAAGGCTGGCCCAAAGGCCTGAGAAATATTTTGCCCGAGCAAAGTCGTCGACGCAACGGCAACACCTAACACCAAAAGTTGAAGCCAAACCCAGCGAAATTTCCAGCGTTGAACGAAAAACGAACAAGCAAGTCCCAAGAGGGTGACCATAAATAGCGTTAACGTCGAGAAAGATAAACTCAAAGAAGAGGTGACAATTTTTTCTATCAGAAGGATGAGTGTCACCAAAAGAACGCTGAAAGGTCCAAAGAAAAAGCCGGTTAATGGGGGAATGCAAAGGGAGCCATCGAGGTGTACTCCCGAAAGTAAGGTAACGGGAAAGCCACTGCTAAACACCGCCAAAGTCCCGAAGAGGAGGCCAAGAATTCCCTGTGAAAGCCCAGACCGTTCATGGAGAATTTTCCTTGGAAAAAGATTGGTTATGAGGGCCATTAAACTGATCAAAAAGAGATTGGCTCCCAAGGGAATCATCCAATATGGAAAAAGCATTTCTCACCCATTCTTTAATGAATTCAATTCTAATTCTTCGAAAGAAAGGATGCAAGAACCTGATTCCAGACGGAATCTTTGACTTTGGAACCCATCAGCCTCATTTTGTGAGAAGGAGTAACTATGAAAGCTATAATTATCCGGGCCTTTGGCTCAGCCGAAAACCTAGAGCTGGCCACTATGCCTAAGCCTGAACCAGGTCCGAAACAAGTCTTAGTCAAGGTGATGGCGGCCTCATTGAACCCGGTGGATTACAAGATT
>JAJXVP010000164.1 GCA_021782055.1 bacterium
CGGTCTTCAAGAACATCCACACGATAAATCAAGCCCAGATCAAGAATAGGAAGACCCAAATCGGGGTCAAGAACTTCACTAAGTGCTGTATAAACTTCATCGACGGTTGCCACCGGAGGCCTCCTGATACCTTATTACCATAATCAGGTATTGACACTCACCAAAATAGGCGAAATCTCGGGTTTGTTCAAGTCCGAAAGCTTTAAATCGTGAATTTTTTAATGGTAACCAAGAAAAGGTCATTCCTAATGCTGACTACCAATGTCGGGATTACTTGCCCGCCGTCGTTCCTTTATGCTATCTTGAGACACAAATAGGAATCAAGATGAGGAATGCCGTGAAGAAAGCGCTCGTGGTCCTGTGCCACCCGAATAAAACAGGTTTCAACCAAGCCATCGCTGAAAAAGCCGTTCAAGAGTTATCCCGGGACTACCATGTAGACTTTCTCGACCTCTACCGGAGTTCGTTTTCACCAGTCCTTCCCGCCGACGAGCTACCCCGGCGTTTTAGCTTTGACGAAACGGTGTTAACCTATTCCGAGCTTGTAAAAAACGCCTCCGTTTTTGTTTTTGTTCACCCCGACTGGTGGGGCGGCCCTCCGGCCTTGCTAAAAGGCTTTATTGACCGAGTGTTTCGTCCCGGCTTTGCCTACGATTTTGAAGGGAACGAGTTCCTGTCGTCGCGCAAAGTCGAGCTCTTAGCGGGCAAGCAGGCCTTTGTGTTCAACACCACCGACTATACTCGTCCCGACGGTCTTTACCCCCCTGCCGAAATCTGGAAAACCAACATTTTCTCGTATTGCGGCATCCATGATGCCCAGATCTACACCTTTTTTGACACCTACCACTCGACTTACGAGGCACGTCATGACTGGATCGAAGCGGTCGGTATAAAATTACGCCAGAGTTTGACTCTCGTATAGCCGAGCATAAACGCCTTTGACGCTCAGTAACTGCTCGTGGTTGCCTCGCTCGACGACTCGACCTTGGTCCAAGACAAGAATGGTATGCGCTTCCCGGATTGTAGAAAGTCGGTGAGCGATGACAAAACTGGTTCGGTTTTTTCTCAGCGAGAGCATCGCCTGCTGTAATTGCAACTCCGTTCGTGTATCGACGTTGCTGGTCGCTTCGTCAAGGATCAAAAGAGGCGGATCCATCAAAACGACGCGGGCAATCGCTAAAAGTTGTCGCTGTCCTTGACTGAGCTGGGCTCCCCCTTCGGTGAGGTGAGTGTCATAACCGTGCGGTAGACGGCGTATAAAGGCATCGGCGTGAGACAACACTCCAGCCTTTTCGACCTCTTCATCGGTAGCGTCAGGGCACCCATACCTCAGGTTGTCCCGAACCGTCCCTGAAAACAAAAAGGTATCTTGCAACACCACTCCGAAGGCCTTTCGTAAACTTGAACGAGTGTAATCCTTAACATCCTGACCATCTAACAAGACCTTTCCTTCGCTAGCCTCGTAAAAGCGAGTCAAGAGGTTGACCACCGTGGTCTTGCCCGCCCCTGTGGCGCCGACAAGGGCCAAGGTTTCGCCGGCAGGTACATGAAAGTTCACCTCGTGAAGGACCGGATTACCAGGCACATAACTAAAGGATACGTTCTGAAACTCGACATCGCCGTGGCCATTTTGCCAAATTGTCCCCGGAACATCGGCCTCTTCGGGCTGGTCCATAATTTCTATGACACGTTCGGCCCCCGCTAAAGCGGCTTGAAGGGTATTCCAAATCGTTGCCAAGTCGTTGATCGGCCGAACAAACTGACGAGAGTACACTAAAAAGCTGGCAATGAGGCCCACAGTGACCAAACCCTGAAGCGCCATCCACGAACCAGCCACCCCTACGGCAACAAAACTGAGGTTGCCGATCACGTTGGTGAGGGGCATAGCCAACCCCGCCCAGGTTTGAGCCCGAACGGCAATTTGAGCCAGGCGGCTATTTTGTCGTTCAAATTCTTGCACCACAGACTCTTCGCGATGAAAGGCCTTAACGATATCGAAGCCAGTGACAGTCTCTTCAATATGACCATTCAAAAGCCCCAAAGTCCTTTGTTGCTCTTGAAACAGCTTTCTGGTCCGTGAGGTAATCACCCTGCTGAGCACAATAACCAAGGGGGCCCCCAGTAAGGCCGCCAACGTCAACCAAGGGCTCAAAAGTAACATCATCGTCAACGAACCCAAAATGGCGATCACCGAACTCATCAGCTGGGTGGTCGATTGGGCTATGGCCGAGCTTACCGCGTCAATATCGTTGGTAAACCGACTCATTAGGTCACCGTCTGGCCGAAAGTCAAAAAACGCCACCGGTAAGCGGTCAAGCTTGGCAAACAAGCTCGTACGCAACCCTGCAACGACCCGCTGCGAGAGCCCAGCCATCGTCCACTGCTGGGTGGTGTTTAATAAAGCGTCCAGCAGGTACCCCGCCAGCAACGCCAGCAAAAGCCAACCAAGGCCACGACCCAAAGCGTCAATGCTTTTTCCCATCAACCAGGGCAGACTCAGCAGGATAAGACCATCTAACAGCACGACAAGCGCCATAAAAGCCATCATGCGGCTCTGCGGCTTGAACCAGTGCGACATCCGTTTTAGGGTTTGCCAGGGTCGTTTTGCTGTTACCGGGGGGGCAAAGCGGGCATCGCGCCGAGAGGTAAAGTTTTGGCCGGGGTGGTGCCGATCAGACATACGAGACCCCCTGGGAGGAAAGAATTTCACGGTAAACGGGGCAGGCCTTTACCAGCTGGTCATGGGTCCCCGCTCCCGCCAATTGCCCTTGCTCTAAGACCAAAATGAGGTCCGCCTTCCGAACGGCCGAGGCTTTTTGCGACACCTGAAAAATCGTCATTTGCCCTGACAGAGCCTTCATGGCCTTAAGAATCTGAGCCTCGGTCCAGGCATCAAGCGCACTAAACGAATCATCAAGAATTAGCAAGCTAGGCCGTCTGACCAAAGCCCTGGCGAGCGTCAAACGTTGTTTTTGCCCCCCTGAAAGCGTCATACCCCGTTGTCCGACCGGTGTGTCCCACCCCGAAGGAAAGCTTTCAATAAAACTCATCGCTTGGGCAATTTCGCATGCCTGAGCCAGCTCTTGGTCGTTTGCCTCGGCCCGTCCCCACAACAGGTTTTCACGGATTGTGCCGCCAAACAGCACGGCTTTTTCGGGTACCCAGGCCAACTGTTGACGCCAAAGCCCTAGGTCCCAGTCCGGAAGAGGCCTTCCCCCTGCCTGCAAAACGCCTTCATCGGGGTCAAAAAACCGGGGTAAAAGCCGCGCCAGGGTTGATTTTCCACTCCCCATGGCCCCCAAAACTCCCACCGTCATTCCCTCGTCAATCGTAAAGGACAGCCCCCGCAAAGTCCACGTCTCGGCTTCGGGGAAGCGAAAACTTAGCTCACGAGCCTCAAGTTTGCCCAGCGACTTTGCCTGGAACGTTCCGGTAACCAATAGCCCCGAACGGGGTGCTTTGAGGATTTCGGTGACACGTTCCACCGAGGCCTTGGCCCGGACAAATACCATCAGCACAAAACCTGTCATTACCAAAGCGAACAGGATCTGCGTTATATAGTTTACAAAGGCAATAATCGTTCCCGGCTCCATTTGGCCCCGTGCCGCTAAGGCATTTCCCCACGATAAAAGAAAAACCACCGCCAAATTGACAATCAAAGAAACCAACGGGTTAAACAAAGCGACAACCCGGCCTGCAGTTGTCGAGGTTCTCGACAAATCGTTGTTGGCCTCGGCAAACCTTTTTTGTTCGGTGGCAAACTGGTCAAAAGCCTTGACTACGCGAATTCCGCGCAAGACCTCGCGCACCAACGAGTTCACCCTATCAACACCTTTTTGAACCAACCGGAACAGGGGGAACCCTCGCGACGCATTCCACCAACCAGCCAACGCCACCAACGGTACCACCACCAAAAAAATCAACGAGAGTTTGAGGTTGAGCAAGGAAGCCATCACCAAGGCCCCTACACCCAAAAGCGGAGCTTTCGCAAAAACCCGCATGATGCCGTTAACAAAGTTCTGAATTTGCGTAACGTCATTGGTCAAACGGGTAACCAAGGTTGACGGCTCAAAGCAGGCATACTCACGATGGGTAAAACCTTGAACGCGACGATACAACCCCGACCGCAAATCCGCACCAAACTTTTGCGATACCACGCTCGCCAGACGGTTACGAATCAAGGCGGCCCCGGCACCGATCCCGGCGATCAACAGCATAAAAAGACCTTGGTGGGCCACCAGATCCAGGCGGTGTTGGCGGACCCCTTCGTCAATAAGTCGCGCCAGGAGCGTGGGCTGAAGCAAATCGCAAAAGGCTTCAACTCCGACAAAAGATACACCTAGAATAAAAAGTCCCCGGTAACGGCTCCAAAACAAACTGACTACCGACTCTGACTCAGAAAAAGACGAACGCTGTGGCATACCCTGAGCATAAGTCAGACCGGGCCCTGGGAGCAACCAGGCTTTTTCGTCGTTAAGAAAATCCTAAGGGGAAATCTTTGATTGTTGACATATTCTATTGGCTTGATTATGATACCTAGCAAACGGGCGCATCTTGTCTGATTAAAAAAACAACTCTGGTCCCCGTTTAGAAGGATTTGCTATGGAAACCCTCCCTAAGGCTTGGCCCGAGTGGCTCGAAACAGTAAAAACCCTCAGCCTAAGCGACTTTATAGCTTGGGCGCTTCGAACCTTTAGCCCTGCGTTGGCGTTTTCAACCTCGTTGGGCCGCGAAGACCAACTGTTATTGTGGCAGCTGGATCAAACTATCGCCGCCTTAGGCCTTTCGACAGCAGCCCTGGACATTTTTACCCTAGACACCGGTCGACTCCATCCCGAGACTTATGAGCTTTGGGAAACTAACCGAGAAAGCTTTCGCCTGCCTGTGCGCGGGGTCTACCCCGAGGCTAGCGCCGTCGAAGCCTACGTTAACGCTCAAGGTATCAACGGCTTTTACCGGAGCCTAGAAAGCCGTAAAGCCTGCTGTCAGGTTCGTAAAGTCGAGCCTTTGAAACGCGCTTTGAAGGGGAAAAGGGCATGGATTACTGGCCGGCGAGCCGATCAAGCGGCCACACGCCAAAAACTTCCCCTTTTAGAGTGGGATTCAGGCTTTGGGCTTGTCAAAATCAACCCCTTAGCCGAGTGGACTCAACAACAAATCGAAGCCGAAATTGCGCTTCACAAAATCCCTGTGAGCGCGCTTCACGCTCAAGGCTACCCGAGTATTGGTTGCGCACCTTGTACACGCCCCATCGCTGACGGTGAAGAGGAACGAGCGGGCCGCTGGTGGTGGGAGAATCCTGAGCACAAAGAATGCGGCCTGCACCTGGCCGTCGAACCAAAATTTCGTTTTCAAAGGGAGGAAGCCCATGGACCATCTTGATAAGCTTGAAGCTCAGTCGGTATTCATCTTTCGCGAGGCCTACCGAAAGTTCAAACACTTGGCCATGTTATGGTCCATCGGTAAGGACAGTACGGTTTTGTTGTGGTTGGCACGCAAGGCCTTCTTTGGCCACGTCCCCCTTCCCCTGGTCCATATTGATACCTCTTACAAAATCCCGGCCATGATTGCCTACCGCGATCAGCTTGCCCGGGAATGGAAGCTCAATATGGTTTGGGGCCAAAACACCCAGGCCATTCGTGAAGGGCAAACCTTTCCCTTGGGTAAGGTTGATCGCCTTACCTGCTGTGGAAGCCTGAAATCCGAAGCCTTAAAACACACCCTAGCCGGGGACTGGCCCCGCTGGAGACTCAACCACACCACAGGTCAATACGAACAAGACCCCGACCGCGAACCCTATACAGGCGTTATTGTTGGGGTCCGCGCTGACGAAGAAGGAAGCCGCAGTAAAGAACGCTACTTTTCGCCCCGCGACAAGCACAACGACTGGAACGTCGATGACCAACCCCCTGAGCTGTGGAACCAATTCAAAACAGACTTTGCGCCGGGCACGCATATTCGGATTCACCCCTTGCTCGATTGGACAGAACTCAATATTTGGGAATACATCGACCGTGAGAACATTCCCGTGACCGACCTGTATTTTAACCGAGGGGACGGCAAACGCTACCGCAGTCTAGGGTGCTATCCGTGCACCCAGCCTGTGACCTCCGAAGCACGCAACGTCAAAGAGATTTTGGCCGAATTGCGAACAGGAAAGTTTGCCCACATTGCCGAACGAGCAGGTCGGGCTCAGGACAAAGATGGCGGTGGGTTAGAAAGTCTTCGCCGCGACGGCTACATGTAAGGAAAGCACCATGAAACAAATTGAACGCGAACAATTTCACTTGGTTGTGGTCGGCCA
>JAJXVP010000165.1 GCA_021782055.1 bacterium
TTCGCCCCTGCGCGCCAGTTGCCAGGGAGCGAAGCTCGCCGCTTCGGCGAATTCCCTGGAGAGGTCGAGACTTGGTGTCGGCTTGTCCAAGAAATTCGGTAATGCAGTTCAAAGAAATCGCGCCAAAAGACAAATCCGGGAAATCTTTCGTCTTCATAAGGAAGAAATCTGCCCGGGTCACGATATTGTCATCCTCGTTTACCCCGGAAAATTTTCCTACTGGGACAGAGAACGACAAGTCCTACAGCTCTTGGCAAAAGCCGGGTTGGAAGCCTAATTGGGTCTCGAAGCTTTTATCTTGGCCCCTGCGGGGACTTATCCTGGTCTATAAATATGGATTTTCCGGACTTTTTCCTCCTTCTTGTCGCTATACGCCGACGTGCTCGTCGTACGGTCTAGAGGCTGTGAAAAAGTACGGCGCCTGGCGGGGCGGTATTTTAGCCGTCCGGCGCATTCTGAGATGTCACCCCGGTTCGCCGGGGGGTTATGATCCCGTACCCTGAAAGGAGTCTTTATGGAAAAAAACACCATCTTGGCGATTGTTTTATCAATCGTCGTGGTGCTCGGCAGCTTTTTGATTCAAAATATCTTTTGGCCTAAAAAACCAGAAGCCCCTTTACCGCCTCTTACAAAAACAGAACAACCGGCCAGTACCGCTCAAACAGCTCCCTCGCTGGCTCCGACGGCTCCCCTTGCCGGAAAAGCCGCCGTGTTGACCACCCTGCCTGCGACACCGCAAAACGTGGTCATTAATACGAATCTGATGCAGGTGACCTTGTCGAACGTCGGCGCGGTTGCCACGTCGATCGAGCTAAAAAAGCACCTGGATAACGGCAAACCCGTTCAGATGGTAGCCACCCAATGGGGAACCGGTGATGCTTTTGAGACTAATTTTGGCGGCTGGGGAAAACCAAATATTCAGGTTCCGTTTCAAGTGGAACAGCTGGGCCCGCACAAAGTTCGCTTTTCGCAGAATTTTTTGGATGTCAAAGGGGTTCCGTTCACCCTATCGAAAACGTACACCTTTCATAACAACGATTACATGATCGAGGTCGATGTCGAAACCCAAAGCTCCAATGGAACGATCCCGGATCTTTCGAACGGCAAATATGCGTACACCTTGACCTATGGTCCTCAAATTGGACCTTCGTTTACCAAACTGGATGGTTCAGCCGAGTATAGGAAATTCTATCGTCTCGTCGGTAATGACCGTAAGGATGAGACTTTTAACAACGAAACAAAGTCTTTTCACGACGATGTGAAATGGGCCGCTATTGTCGGCAAGTACTTTACTGTTATTGGTGTTCCCGATGGTACGCAGTACGAAACGACCTTCTCGGACAAACCAGAACAGGGTGACACCCAGGTTGACCGTTTGGCCTTTTCACGGCCCCAACTGCAAAGCTCAACCAATAAAGATGTCTTTCATTTCTACGTAGGACCAAAAGAAGAAAAAGTCCTGAAGATGTATGACGAGGCTAAGAACAACCCCGAAGGTTTCTCGGACCTTAAGCTCGAACGGGCGCTCGAAGACAACTTTTTGTTGGGTTGGCTTGAGGTTATTCTCAAATTTGTTCTTCAAGGCATTGTTTACCTGATCCCGAACTGGGGTGTGGCCATCATTCTGTTGACCATTTTGGTCAAACTGTTGACTTGGCCATTAACCCAAAAGAGCTACCGCGCCAGTGCCGCCATGCAGGCACTTCAGCCAAAGCTGAAAGAGTTGCAGGCTAAGTTCAAGGACGATCCGAAAAAGCTTAACGAACAGACGATGGCGCTGTACCAAAAAGAAGGCGTCAACCCGATGGGCGGCTGTCTGCCGATGATCTTGCAGATTCCTATCTTCTTTGCACTGTACGGAATGTTCCAAAATCAGTTTGACTTGCGCGGGGCCATGTTTATCCCCGGTTGGATCCCAGACCTATCTGTTCCCGACGTCGTGTTTAGCTGGGGCTTCCCCCTGCCGTTCCTCAACTGGACGGCCTTGCACGCCTTACCGTTTATCATGGTGGGAACCCAGATCCTCAGTTCGTCGTTAAGTCAGCCAGGTGGTGCTCAGGGCAATACCCAGATGAAGATCATGACTTACGGTATTCCTATCCTCTTCTTCTTTATGCTCTACGAAATGCCGTCAGGGCTGATGGTATACTGGTGCGTTCAAAATATTTTAACGGTGTTCCAACAGGCTTATGTGAATAAACATTTTAAAAAACCGGCGACAGCGGCTGGTCCTAAGATTGCGCCGTCTTCGAAAAAAGTGCGGAGGTAGAGAATGACTTACGAATTTGAAGCAAAAACCGAAAATGAAGCCATTGCCAAAGCCATGGCCGAATTGGGCCTTCACGAAAGCGAATTTGATGTAGAGATCCTTGATTCAGGACGAAAGGGCCTTTTTAAAAAGGGGGGAGTGCGGATTAGGGTTTATACCCACGACTCCGAACCGGTTTCGGAAGAAGACGAAGAGAGTCTGCCCTACGAACCCAACCCCGAGTTGGAGCGTAAAGTCACGGTTTTTGTTGAAACAATGATCAAAAAGATGGGCTTTTTGGCCCGTGTGAGCTTAGCGGGCCGGGAGCGAAACAAGATCATTCTGGACCTGCTCAGTGAAGATGCTAACTTATTGATTGGGAAACACGGCAAAAACCTAGATTCGCTTCAAGTTTTAGCCAATGTGTATGCGATGAACCTGTTGGATGGTAAAGGTACGCACCTTAAGGTTGTTTTAGATGCTGAAAACTATCGCAACCGCCGAGAGGACCATTTGGTCAACTTGGCTCTTCGGACAGCGCAACAGGTTCGGCGAACTCGTACTTCGAAACTGCTGGAACCTATGAACCCGTTCGAACGGCGTTTGATTCACACCGCCCTCAATGATATGAAAGACATCACGACTGAAAGTGAGGGCGATGGCCTGATCAAGCAGGTCCGTGTCAGTTACGTCGATAAAGCGTAGCTACGTCGACAAAACATACCGTTCAAGAATTTCAGCAACGCCGTCGTCCTCATGATCAGCCTGACTGATTATCCGGGCGACGGCTTTGACGTCGGGAATAGCGTTGGCCATGGCCACACCCCAACCGGCGAACTTGATCATCCCTAAATCGTTGGCCGCATCACCGATGGCCATAATGTGTTCAGGGCTTATACCGGCCTGCTGGGCCACGAAAGCTAAGGCTGTTCCTTTGTCGGCGGCCAAGGGCAAGACCTCTAAAAAATACGGTTTAGAGATAAAACTATTAACCTGGGTTCCAAAATCCTTACGAATGCGAACAAGCGCGGCTTTGAGAAACTCGGGGTCGCCGGGAATCACCAGCTTTGCCGGTTGAAACGTCAGGCTGTGTTTCAGATCGGGAACAACGTGCCGTTCGTAGCCGGACAACTTAACGTCGACCAAGGTAATCTGGTTCTCGAAGGTCACCAGGATGGTTTTATCTTGGTAAACTTGCACTGGCAGGCCAAGCTCTGCAAAGGCGTCAAACAGCTCGTCTAAAAGGGCCTTGTTCAGGGTATGTGACACCAAAACCTGAAAGGGGGAGGTGGACGAGATCGTGGAACCGTTGTCCGAGATGAGGTAGCCGGGTTTATCGTGCAAGCCCAATTGATGTGAATAATTCTTCATTGAGGGCAAGGATCGACCCGAGGCTAGCACCAGACGCACGCCTTTTTCTTCGGCGGCTCGGAGCGCTGCGCGGTTTTTATGCGAAATTGTCAAATCGGTTCGTAAAAGGGTATCGTCTAAATCGATAGCGATGAGTTTGATCATGACTTTAAGGTACTGGATTTGGCAAGATTTTCCGAGCCCCCTGTTGACGCGCACCCCCGCCTGTCGGCATGTAATGAAAGCATGGATGTTCGCATTGAAGAGTCATGGAAGCAAAAGTTGTCGGGTGAGTTTGCTCGGCCTTATTTTCGTGAATTAACCGATTTTGTCCGTCAGGAATATAAGGGGACAGCGGTTTACCCCGCTGGGGGACGAATTTTTCGCGCTTTTGACCTTTGTCCGTTTCCGCAAGTACGGGTGGTGATTTTAGGACAAGACCCGTACCACGGCGCCGGGCAAGCTAATGGGCTATGCTTTTCAGTCTTTCCTGGCGTTGATCTTCCGCCGTCATTGGTCAATATCTTTCAGGAACTGCGCACCGATTTAGGCCGAGAGCCACATTCTGATTCTTCGTTGGAAGCGTGGGCCCAGCAGGGAGTGTTGCTTCTCAATTCGACACTGACGGTTCGTTCAGGACAGCCAACCAGCCATGCTGGGCGAGGGTGGGAAACCTTTACGGATGCCGTGTTAAAGATTCTCGGCACCGAAAAAGACGGCCTTGTGTTCATTTTGTGGGGGGCGTATGCCCAACGAAAAGGGTCGTTTTTGGATGAAGCAAGGCATTTAATCATTCGAAGCGCGCATCCGTCGCCCTTGTCTGCCTACCGGGGGTTTTTTGGTTCCCATCCCTTTAGCCGAGCAAATGCGTACCTAACAGCCCAAGGAAAGCCTGCCATCGATTGGTAAAAAATTGAACTAGTAGAGAATTATGAGCAGTTTACTTGTTTATTAGAAAAACCGTGATAAGCTTCTCTTGAGCAATTTCTTAGTAACTTGCTCACAAAGGAGAAAGCTATGAAAATTTCTGTTCTTTTGGGGCTAACGCTAGGGTTGGCCCTGGTGTTTGCTTCCTGTTCTCAGCCGACCTCAAGCACGAGTTCGACAACGACCACGGTGACTCCTACGCCAACCCCCACTCCGACACCAACTCCGACAACGACCGTCTATAAGAATCAGGTTTTACCGAACACCTCGGCCGTAAAATTGCCTACTTCGCTGACTACCTCTTCAACGGTTGCGTCCTTAGCTGGCGCCCGTGCAACCACCTCGACTACCGGTACTCAGCAATCAGAAGGTTACGCACAAATTAAGAACATGACAGGCATGATGGCCTCAATTCAGCCTATGCTGTTGATGTTTGAATCGGTCGTCGATGCGGCGATTAGTCAAAATGGCCTGAAGGCCGGTACTGATACAAAAAATGTTGTCGTAACCCCTACGCAAGCGATGATCAATGCCTTAACCGAGCAGTTGCCGGCGTCGGATTCCACTTCGAATGAAGCCAGCATGGTGGGGCAACCAATCACGATTAACGATTTCAATTATTTGGCGACAAACTCAAGTGCAAGCCTACCAAACTCCGCCATTATAACGGTGACTCAGGCGACTTCGTCGATGTCGATGACCTTTAGTTGGTCAACTAAGGCGATAAAAATGTCCATGACGATGTCAGGAACTACGCTCGAATTAGTGGCGGACAGCGCGGATAACTCTAGTTCCTTTAAGGTGAGCATGCCCGACCCCAACGTATCTACTAACACCGACACCATGCAGATGAGTGTTGTTCCTGATGCGAATTCGACCTTAAGCGGTGTCTTTGCCAGCATGTCCTTCAATATCGCTGGTACTAACACCATGGCTTACGGGATTTATGGTTATGCTGATAACAACGGTGGGGTAACCAATACGTCAATCACTATGACACCTAGCGGTGGAACTGCGACCAACTACTATTGGCAAGAAGGTTTTGACGGTAGTGGGAACGTGGTCTTTCAAGACACCTATACCGATAGCGCGTTCTCGCAGGGGCAAACCGTTGTGTATGACAATGGAAGTGCCGCCACTTGGGCAAAAACCTATGGAACCGATCTGACAACGGCTAACGGTAATAGTTACCAATCAGCCAATTTGCTCTAAAAAATAAATTATTTCTGTTCAACCCTGAGTAATTATGCCCAGGGTTGACGGTTTTAATATTACTCCTTTACAATAATTAAAAGGAGTAATTATGTTACAAAAATACATAGCAATTAGCGTAGCCGCTGCGCTATTGCTTATTTCGCTTGCGGGTTGCCAAAACCCCACAAGCAGCTCGACAGCTTCAACGCCCACTTACCCTGCGCTGACTTCGGCCAGCACCGCTACTCAGGCGTCGATTAAAAATGTTTTAAACGACGCCACAGCAGCGGAAAATCAGGCGTTGAGTTCTGTGCCGAGCCCCTCTACAACGACGGCTACCAGTGGTAGCCTTAACGTCCCTAGCCAAGCAGGCCTCACAATTACCGGGACTTGGGCAACTAGTAACAGCAACCACACGGTGACATTGGACATTACTGCCACTTTTACCGATTATTCTGACCCGACGACTGGAGACAAGATCAGTGGAACAATCGAAATTGCTGGTTCTGAAACCGTGACGAGTAGTTCTACTTCAATTACAATTGGCCTGGACATGAAATATATGG
>JAJXVP010000166.1 GCA_021782055.1 bacterium
ATCGAAGGTTATTCCTTTATTTTTGTACCCTCTGCCTTTGGCCCTGTTGATTTTGTTTGTGGGGTCTTTTCTGGGTGTGCCACACTATGAGCGGCAAAAAGGGAGGGGGTTTCGCCGGACGGTTCGTTATACGGCTTTGGCCATTTGGATTCTTTCGAGCCCTTGGTTTACCAATTTGCTGGTGAAAGCTTGGGAATATCCCCGTCAACCACTTTCGTCGCTACCGCAGGTCACAGATGCGGCCATCGTGCTGGGCGGGCTAAGCGATCCGGTGCTCTCGACCCCCGACCATCTCGAATTCAATGACGCCGCAGAACGGATTACCGAAGCAGTTCAATTGTATCGAGCCGGCCGCGTCAAAAATCTCGTGATTTCTTCTGGGAGCGGGGACCTAACGCACCCTCACGCCGCCGAGGCACCCGGGCTGGCCTTGTGGGCTCAAAGCATGGGCGTGAACCCCGAACAAATCTTTGTGGACGACCGTTCGCGCAATACCCGTGAAAACGCCGAATTTTCGCGTCAAATCTGTGATGCTCACGGTTTTCATAGTTTTCTGTTGATCACCTCGGCGTTCCACATGCCCCGGGCCCTAGCTGTCTTTAAAAAGGCGGGGTTTGACGACAACGGCCGCCACCTGATTCCTTGGCCGGTGGATACCCGCCAAGATTCCCAGGGTTTTCCTTTTAACCTCGTCCCTTCGCCGCAAGATTTACAAACCGTGCAGACCTTTGCCAAAGAAATCGTCGGCTATTTCGTTTACCGTCTTATGGGCTTTGCCTAAGCCTCGGGGTCGTCGCGGTCGCGAAAGAATTCTTGCACGACAGATTCGATGTCGTAAGGGCACGTCAACCGCCACGTGGCAAACTCTTCAGAGAGTTTTTGAGCCTCGCTCCCTCGACCGCTTTCTTCTAGGCACGCCTGAGACCATAAGAAGGTTTCGGCCAGGTGAGCATAGTACTGAAAGCCCCAATCGACGGGGTGTTTTCCCAAATCTTGGGCCGCTTGGGCAAACTCTTCGCGCTCGGCCAACAAAATTTCACGGAGTTTATCGAGAATCTTGAGGGCTCGCGCAAAAGCTTGGTTGTCGTAGGCTACCCAGGCCAAATTGAGGCCGTAGTACGCTAAGTTAAAGCCGATGGAACGAAGCTCCGCCAAGCTCCCCTCAGAGGCCGTCCGGCAGGTAAAGTACCATACGGTTTCCAAATACGCGATGGCCCGGTCCGTGGGGCGTTCTTCGAGGATTTTTAGAGAAATGTTCCCCAAAGCATCGTAATAACGGTCATCCGCTAAGTACTCCAGGTTATCCTCTAAGACGGTAAGGGCCTCTTGCGCATCGTGGAACGAATGGTAGGTCACCAGGTTATAGGCGCTGTAGCCGATGCGTTCGCGGTCGCCGCTTTGGCGGGCCTTTTCTAGTCCCTGTACCGCCAGCAAGTACGACGGCATGCCGGGGTTTTCGGGGTCAAAAGAAAAACTGAACAACCACTGGTACAAATCGCAGGCCATGGCAGGTTCTTTGGTTAAGGGGAGGTACTGTTCGACCAGTGAGGTCAGAACCAGCGGAGGGGTGTCCCGGGCCAGTTCATGCAGAACGATCAGCAAGAGTTCCAAGGCATCTTGACTGCCCTGGGGGTTCTCGCCGCTACCGTACTCGCGAATTGTGCGGTCCAAAAGCCAGCGCAGGATGACCTGCATTTCGTCAGGTGTAAAATCTAACAAGAGGCGCCACAGCTCGTACTCGGCTTCTGTGACCAACTTGGTAGGCTCGTCCCAAAAGGTGATCCATTCTTTAAGGTTGAGCGGGCGTTGATCAGCCTCGACCAAAAGGGCTACAGGGCGGCGAAGCGTCGCACGGTATTCTGGGTTTTCGACTAAAGCTTCTAAAAAAGACGAAAAGCGCGTGATTTCAAAGAGATGATTTAAGGCCAAACGGCTTACTCCTTACGGGCTGCCGCCGCGATCCAACCTGTGGAACCGCAGGGCTGACCCTCAAGCCCGCCAAACCATTGAACCTGCCAGCCGTCGCAGAAGAGCTCTCGTAAGTGAGAGATCTCGTGCCAACGGTACCAAAAGGCAAAACGGCGCAGACGGGAAGACTCTACTACCGTCCATACACGGGAAAAAGTCCTCAGCCTAGGATAAACATACTGACGACTCAAGACAAGGTGGTCTTCAGGTGACCAAAACCCCGGACCTTGGTGGACTTTCCAGGTCGGTTGGGACTTTCGGCGTTCGTTTTGCCACCAGCGGTGATCAAAAGTATCTACGAGGAGTACCCCTCCGGGATTGAGCGCTTGATAGCACTGGGTGAGCCACCTTTGGGCTTGTGCCGGCGAAAACGTTCCCAGTGTGCCGTAGGTCATCAGAATCAGGTCAAACCCCGGCAAAAAGGACCAGGTATGAAGATCTTCAGTCAGAAACTGGGCCTGTAAGCCTTCGTCCTGGGCTTGTTCGTTCGCGTACGCGATGGCGGTGGCCGAGAGATCGACCCCCCAAACCGACCAACCTAGGCGGGCCAGTTCGTGGGCGTACAATCCAGGACCGCAGCCCAGGTCCAAAGCCCGAGGGGGCGTTTGGATCGTGAGATTTTCGCGTGCCCAGCGGTTTATCCACGCGCACTCGCGTTGAATTTGCGGCAAGGGGCGGCTGGCATCGTCGTCACGGGAGTCCAGGTGGGCGTACAAAATATGGGATTGTAAGTACGGCTCGTTCCAAATGGGCCCGTCTAGGGGGTCAAACGGCGCTGGACGGGTATCGAGTTCGGCCAAACGGCGCAAATCAAACATAGGACTCCTGCGGGCGTTTCCCAGCGGGACGATTTCTGGAAGGAACGGACGGTTTCTGATATTTTAACGGGAAGCTCTAAAAAGAGGAAGAAGCCATGAACCTGGACTTAAGCGCCTTGTGCCCCTTTGGGGTCGAAAAGTTAGTCAAAGACGAAGTGAAGGGGTGGGGCTTCAACGTGGTGAATTCGGGGCCGGGACGTGTGGATTTTCAAGCCCCGTGGGAGGCTGTCTACCGCGTCAACTTGGGCTCGCGCACAGCAGAGAGGGTTTTGATTCGCCTGGTTAAAGCTCCTGCCCAGGACTTTGACCAGCTCTTTGAAGCCGTGCGTTCGGTGCCGTGGGAAGACTGGCTGACCCCCGCAGTGACCCTTCACATTGAAAAAGTACGTCTGTACCAATCCAAACTGACGAGTGTCCCCGCTGTCCAAAGTATGGTGCAAAAAGCGGTGTTTGAGACGCTGTGCCGGCGGTTCCGCCTAGAGCGGCTCCCCCAAAAGGGACCGGAAGTAGCTTTGCGGGTCAACCTCGCCAAAGATCAAGTCGAGGTTTTTTTGGACACCACAGGGGCCGCCCTACACAACCGTGGTTACCGCCAAGCCACCGGCGATGCCCCCCTCAAAGAAAATCTGGCGGCCGCCTTAGTCCTGTTTTCGGGGTGGCGGCGCAAGTACCCGTTGGTCGACCCGTTTTGCGGCTCGGGGACCATTTTGACCGAAGCGCTTTTGTTTGCGTATGACCTGCCCCCTGGCCTTAAACGCTCCTTTGCGTTTGAACACCTGCGGCCTTTTGTCTCGGACGACTGGTTGTACCTGCGCGACGAAGCACGCCAAAAAGCGGACCTTTCGCACCGCGTGCGGTTGTTTGGTAGCGATAAGGATCCGGTCGTCCTCAGAGCTGCCCGGAAAAACCTTCAAGCCCTGGGGTTGGCAGATTCCCTGCGTTTAGAAGTGCAACCGATGGAAACTAACTCGGCACGGTTTTGGGGTTTAGACGAACCGGGGTTTCTTATCACCAATCCGCCGTATGGCGAAAGGCTGGAAACCGTGGCAACGGCTCGGAACTTGGCTCGCGCCATGGCCGCCTGGGAGACGGCGTTTCCTGGGTGGTCGGTAGGTGTTTTGACCCCCTCCGAGACCCTGCCCAGCGATATGGGACGGGAGCCGTTCATCGTTCGCGACCTATCCAACGGCCCCTTGAGAGTGAAATTTTATCAGTTTAACAAAAAATAGCAACCGATTGCCTATGCTGAAATTGACAGAAAAGGCGGGGGATTCTATAGTTTTTTCGTTAAGGAGTCCCCATGCCACACCCCAACCCTTACGGGCATTTTGACGACGCCCAGCGCGAATACGTCATTGTCCGTCCCGATACCCCTTTACCCTGGTTGAATTACCTGGGCCAAGACGAATTCTTCGGCCTCTGCACGAATACCGCCGGCGGTTATACCTTTTGGAAAGACGCCAAACTCCGTCGGTTGACCCGTTACCGCTACAACAATATTCCCTACGATTTAGGCGGACGCTACCTGTATGTCCGTGAGGGAGAGACGGTCTGGAACCCCGGTTGGAAGCCTGTGAAGACGGCCTTGGATTCGTACGAGTGCCGCCATGGTTTGGGCTATACGACGATTACTGGTGTCAAAAATCACTTATCTGTTTCACAGACCATGCTGGTTCCTCCCGGCGAAAACCTCGAGCTCTGGAAGGTGACGGTCAAGAACCTTTCAGGAGCCCCCAAGCAAGTCAAAATCTATTCCTTTCAAGAATTCGCATTTTACGAAGCTCTCAATGACATGACGAACTACCAAAGAACCTATTCGATTGGCGAGGTCGAGGTAGAGGACGGGGTCATTTATCACAAAACCGAATACCGTGAACGGCGCAACCACTACACCTTGTTTGCCTGTACGGGGCCGGTGACAGGGTTTGATACCAGCCGCGATGCGTTTGTGGGCATCCACGAAGGACTTCATGAGGCCCGGGTGCCGATGACAGGTCAGGCGGGCAATTCCCTGGCTTTTGGCTGGAACCCGATCGGGAGTCACGAGGTGACGTTGAACCTGAATCCCGGTGAAGAAACATCTTTTGCCTTCATCTTGGCGTATGTGGATCACGACTTAGCCGGGTTCACGGGGCCCAAATTCACCGCCCCGATGGTCATGAACAAAGAACTAGGTCGAAAGCTGGTGGCCAAATACCGCCGCATCGAAGCGGTGGACGAGGCCTTGGCACGGTTAAAAGCCTACTGGGACGAAAACCTTTCGCATTTCCAGGTCGATAGCCCCGATCCGCATGCCACCCGCATGGCCAATATTTGGAACCAATACCAATGTATGGCCACTTTCAACATGAGCCGTTCTGCGTCCATGTATGAAACGGGCATCGGTAGAGGTATGGGCTTTCGGGATTCGAACCAAGACCTGTTGGGCTTTGTCCACATGATTCCTTCCCGGGCCCGTGAACGGATTTTAGACATCGCGGCGACTCAGCTTTCGGACGGTACGTGCTTTCACCAGTACCAGCCTCTGACGAAGAAGGGGAATTCGGAAATCGGCGGTGATTTCTACGATGATCACCTTTGGTTGGTCTTATCGACGGTAAGCTATATTAAGGAAAGCGGCGACGTGTCCATTTTGGATGCTCCCTGTGGGTACGCCGATAGGGTTTATACCGGTACGGCGAAAGAAAACCTCTTGCATCACCTGGAAACTTCGATTGCCTACACTATGGCCAAGCGAGGGCCGCATGGCCTGCCGTTGATTGGTCATGCCGACTGGAATGACTGCCTCAACTTGAACTGCTTTTCGACCGAACCCAACGAAAGCTTTCAAACCGCTGGCGATGTCAAAGACTCTTCGGCCGAATCGGTGATGATTGCCGGTTTGTTCCTGTATGCCGCACGAGATTTGGCTGAACTGTATGAGTTCTTAGGGCGTCCCCAAGATGCAGAACGTATCAAAAGCCTCCGACAGACCATGCTCGAAACCGTTGAACGCGTGGCCTGGGATGGGGCCTGGTACACCAGGGCGTACGATGCCTCGGGTAAGGTCATTGGTTCCCAGACGAATGACGAAGGTCAGATTTTTATCGAAAGCCAAGGCTGGGCCGTGTTAGGCGGGGCCGGGGCCGAAAATGGCCGGGCTCGTCAGGCTTTAGAAAGCGTACACCAGCGTTTGTACACGGCGAATGGGATTGTTTTACAACAACCGCCCTATAGTACCTATCGCAAAGAGTACGGCGAAGTGACCTCGTACCCGCCAGGAGTAAAAGAAAACGCGGGGATCTTTAGCCACAACAACACCTGGATTCACCTGGGTTGGTGCCTTTTGGGCGAAGGGGACCGAGCATTAGAATACTATCACTCGATTTGTCCCTCAAAAAAAGAAGAGCAAATCGAAACCTACCGCTCAGAACCCTACGTCTACGCTCAGATGACCGCGGGGAAAGACGC
>JAJXVP010000167.1 GCA_021782055.1 bacterium
TTCGCCCGGCTCTATGCCGAGGCCCTGAACCCGCCGCAAGATTTGGCCGTGTTCCCCTTCACTGCTGATCAAGAAGCAAAAGCGACTGGCTTTGTCAGTTTGATGCTCCGCCCCATGGTTTGTCCTGAGGTTCCCGGGCTTCTCCCTGAAAAGTCTATGGAGATCCGCTTTTTCGCTCCCGGTTCCTTGGTGAGCAACTTGGACTTTGTCGAATCAATCTTTGGAAACGCCGGTGACCCCTACCTGCCTGAAAATGACGCAGCCCTTGACCCTGTGCATTGGAGCGGTCACACCGGCTGTATCATCCTGGCTACCCACCTCACGACCCTGCGCAAAAAAGACCTCGGCTTACCAAAATGGGAAGACGCCACCGAACGACAACGTCGTGATGGCATGGCCTGGAAAAAAGAAGACGAGCTCTACAATGACGGCGGGGCTTTCAAAATTTGCGCCCGCGATGAACGCGGCGTCATGGTCACTCTGATTGCTGACAACTACTACGGATACTCAAAAAAAGAAGTTAAAACACAAATCAGTTACGCCGCAAACTTGCTCGGGTTGGTCGAAGAAGAGCATGCTGGGGGAGCTTTAGCTTTTCCTCGCTTTAACTTAGGGATGCGCTTCGTTCCAGAAGCAGTTCACCACGCCACCTTTGTCACGGCGACCGAATTGTTGGATGACAGCGTGGTTCAGCAACCTGAAGGGTACGCAGTCGACAAGCAATGGCCTGATGTCTTTTACATACCCGAAGACGCCATTATTGACCTCGAACAGCAAAGGGTGTATTGGCATCGCGAAGGTCGCACCCATGCTTTGAAGGTACTCCCTTCCAAAACGTATATTTACCCCTCGGGCTACAAAGTCCACATGGAAAAGCATCCCGCGACCACGGCTTGGCGGTTGGTTGGGACGGCGGCAGAGGGAACGCTGTGCCACAAGCCTTGCACGGTATCCGGTGGTGGAAAATCCGAGATCTCAAAGTCTATCTACGATGCCATCCACTTTAACCCCGTGATCATTGGCGATTACGACAAAGATATGGCCCTGGTCGAAAGCATCGTCAGCTATGACTTCAGCCGGATTTGGAAGACCCCCCAAGAGTCCGAGAAAAACCTGTTGTCAGAAAAACTCACCTTGCTTGATGCCATTCAGCTACTATCCCCATCAACCCTTTACACCGACGCTCACAATACCTGGCTGGAATCGCTACCGAGCCGGATCAAAGCCTTGGTGTACCTAGTCAAACGCTTTCACGGCCAGAGCCCGCACTCCGGCGAAAGCTGGCGCGACGCCTTTTCGGTGGACGTGGTCAATGGCACCTCGGGCAACATCTTTTTGATCAACGGGCGCCCAGTGATGGGGGCCTACCTCCGTGTCGGAGTCCGAGAAAACGGCGCCGGCTGGACCTACAAACTGCGCCAAGATTTTTTACCGGCTTCAAAGATCCAGTGGGAAGATGACATTTCGGCCAGTGTGATTGTCCCCTCTTCGCAGGTTTCACACCTGGGAACCACCGTGAACCCGAGTGTCAAATTTTCGCAAAACTGCGAGGCCCGTTTCTTTCAACGTCCTGATGACGCCATTCACCGAGGTTACGACAAGCAAGCCGAACGCGACCTTTCAAGTGAGGGCAACTTCATCTCGAATTTTGAACCCTTTGAGCGTGACGAAGCCTCTGAGTTTTTTGAAAATGCTCTCGAGTTCACCGAGTATACCCGCCCCGTTCAAACCCTCATTGAAGACATGACCAAACGAACGGACTACGAGTACTTTGTTCTTTCGTCACATCCTAGGCTGGTTGACGGTGCACCGTCGAAAAACCCTCGGTACCTGCAGACTGATCCCAATTTGCTCAATGCCCGGGACAAACACCTAGCCGATGTTTCGACGAGGCTGGCCCGCCATGTTCCGGCTCACAAGGCTGTTTTACACCCGGTCAACGCTGTGCTTCCCGGACGGCGCAATAACCCTGCGGAACCCAAAAGTGGCATTCGCCCCTTGGCCGTCTACAACCCGATTCACTTTCAAGAGCTCCCCGAACTCTTTATGGATTTTATCTGCTCGTTAACAGGCAAATCGCCGTCGACAACGGGAGCGGGTTCTGAGGGTGCTCTGACCAAAGGCCCCTTTAACGCGCTTAACCCTACGGCCGACCTTAACAACGCGCTGTTGGGCTTTATCCTTACCGGCTACAACGGCTTCAGCAGTGCAGCCGGTCATATCGGTAACCGTTACCGAGTCGAACATGATATTTCGCTGTTAGTTCCAGAATTGTGGTGTCGGTTAGAAGAGGATGAACGAGACCCCTACCGGATGATCGCTGAAGGACAGCTCGAAAAACTTAATGATTTTGAACACCAGGGTAAGCCGGTCTTAGCGAGCCGCCTCGGTTACCGGATCACCTACAAGTTTGCTACCAGCTTTCTGGGGCGGATCTTTGATGAACCCGGCATCGTGTTTCAAGAAGAAATGCTCCGTCCTGAAAAACAAAATCTGGAAGAGTTTGTCGACGGCGTCAACAACATTGTCGAAGCTCAACGAAAGGTGGCTCTGGAATATTTTGAGGATGGTAGTGTGGCCAGCGCCATTCCCCCCTTGCAGGCCCTGCTTCACCTTATGGCTTATGGCCACTGGCAGGGAAAAACCGCCTCGGACCCCGAAGTCCGTCAGCTGTTCGATCGTCAAACCGTTCTGGCCTCTGACTGGTACCAGCATCGCTTAGAAACCTACCGTGACCGACAACTTCATTTATGGGAACAGCACAAAAGCTACCTTAAACACTTTTTGGCGTCGCCCCGGCATGCCGAAGAAGCTCGCCGTTTGGACGTTCATACCCGCTTGGTTCAAGTCGAAAAAGAGTTGAGCAGGTTGAACTCGCCCGACTTTTTAAAAGCACTCGAAGGAACCATCGGCGCTGATCCGTTGTACCGCTCATGAATCAAAGCCCTTCGTTTGACGGTCTTTTAGACCTTATGAAACGGCTTCGGGCACCCAATGGGTGCCCCTGGGACCGAGAACAGACTCATGCCAGCCTTTTGCCGTACTTGCTTGAAGAAAGCGCCGAGGTAATAGAGGCCGCCGGAGAAAATAACCCCGACCACCTTTGTGAAGAACTCGGTGATGTTCTTCTTCAGGTGGTATTTCATGCACAGATCGCCGAAGAGGCGGGGCACTTTACGATTCACGATGTCGTTCGGGTTTTAAGCGAAAAGTTGATTCGCCGGCACCCCCACGTTTTCGGGGATGCTCAAGCCAACACCGCACAAGAGGTCACACAGCAGTGGGACCACATTAAAAAAGCTGAAGGACAAAATACCAAAGGCAACCCTTCGGCGAGTGTCCTGGATAAGGTTCCACGTTCGCTTCCCTCGTTAGCTCGGGCAGAAAAATTGGCCAGCAAAGCGGGAAAAACTGGGTTTCGCTGGGCCACGCCCGCTGATGCGTTGGCAAAAGTCAAAGAAGAATGGGCCGAACTCCAAGCCGAGCTAACAGGTTCGCCCGAACGTCAGCAGGAAGAGCTGGGTGATCTGCTCCAGGCTCTCGCCGTTTGGGCGTCAACCTTGGGCATGAGTGCTGAAAGTGCCTTGATTCAAGGTAATGCCAAGTTTGAGCGTCGTTTTCGTGCCTTAGAGGCGCAAAGCGGTGGCGCGGAACAAATGAAATTTTTGAGTCCGCATGACTTGCAGGAACGCTGGAAAGCCATCAAACTCACTCAAGAGACACCTACATGAACGGGGGTGCCCACCGGGGAGGTCAAACGTGGAGGTCGTGGCGGATTTTCATAATCATTCCTGTTTATCTCCGTGTGCTAGCTTAGAAATGTCCCCTAGAGTTCTTGTTAAGCTTGCCGTCGAACGAGGCGTCCAAGTCTTAGCCCTTACTGATCATAACAGTGCCCTCAATACCCCCGCCTTCGAGAAGCTTTGCCATCAAGCTGGCTTGCTCCCCCTGTGCGGTTTAGAAGTCACAACCGTCGAAGAACTTCACTGCCTATGTTTATTCTCGACAGCGGACGAAGCCCTGGCTTTTGGGCAAATCGTCGAAGCAGCCCTCATTAAAATCCCTAATCGCCCTGACAAATGGGGTGATCAGCCTTGGGTCGACGAAAACGAAAATATTTTAGGCGAAGTCTCCTTTTGGTTAGGGGCCGCAACCACGTTGTCGTTATCGAGCCTTGGTGAGCACTGCCTGGCTTCAGGCGGTCTGTGGATCCCTGCCCATGTGGACCGCCCTTCACAGTCCATCAGCAGTCAACTAGGCTACCTCCCCCCCGGGCCATACACCGCCTTAGAAGTTCGCGAAGGGCTAGGAAACCTCAAAGCCGATGGGCTTGCTCTTGTGCGGGGAAGTGACGCCCACTACCCTGAAAATATCGCTGGCCGAACGTGCCGTTTAACTTTAGAAAGCTGGGATTTTCCTAGCGTTCGCAAGGCGCTCAAAAAGCAAGTGAGAAATCAAGTCAAGGAGACTTTATGAAACAACCGTGGTGGAAAGAAGCCGTTGTTTACCAAATTTACCCCCGCAGTTTTCAAGATTCAAACGGCGATGGGATTGGTGACTTACCGGGAATCGTTAGTCGGCTTGACTACCTTAAAGATTTAGGGGTTACCGTGATCTGGCTGAGTCCTGTTTACGAATCCCCCAACGATGACAACGGCTATGACATTTCGAATTACTACGGTATCATGAAAGATTTCGGCACCATGGCTGATTGGAAAGTTCTTTTGAACGGCTTGCACGACCGGGGAATGAAGCTGGTGATGGATTTGGTCGTGAATCATACCTCGGATGAACACCCTTGGTTTATCGAGGCTAGAAAGGCTAAAACCAGTCCTAAGCGCGATTTTTATCTTTGGCGACCGCCGAGAAACGGTAGGGAACCCAACAACTGGGCCTCTTTTTTTTCACCTTCCGCATGGAAGTTTGACCCCGCCACTGGCGAATACTACCTTCATTTATTTTCCGAAAAACAACCTGACCTCAACTGGGAAAACCCCCAAGTCCAAACCGAGATTTTTACGATGATTCAGTGGTGGTTGGACCAGGGGATTGACGGGTTTCGCATGGATGTCATCAATTTCATCGGCAAACCAGTGGGACTCCCGGATTCTCCCCATGCCCCTACCCACCCCGACGGCTATGTTCACGACCCCAGCTTTTACGCGAATCAGCCCTTCACCCATACCTTGCTTCACAAACTCAACCGTGAGGTTTTGAGCCGTTACGATGTCATGACCGTAGGCGAAACCCCCGAGGTGACCCCCGAGACTGCCTCGTTATATGTGGCACCGGAACGCCAAGAACTCAACATGGTGTTTCAATTTGAACTCATGGGGGTTGATGCGGGCCCCGAAGGCAAGTGGGATGTTCAGCCATGGAAACTATCGGACTTTAAACACCTGGTCACCAAATGGCAAACCGGTTTGGCGGGTAAAGGTTGGAACAGCTTATACCTGAGCAACCATGATCAGCCAAGGCAAGTATCTCGGTTTGGCGATGACAAAGAGTACCGCCTGGAATCGGCCAAGCTGTTGGCGACCCTGTTGCATACTCTACAAGGCACCCCCTACATCTATCAAGGCGAAGAGCTAGGCATGACCAATGTCGCCTTTCAGCACCTCGAGGACTACCGAGATTTAGAAACCTTTCACTTTGCCGCCACCGCTCGTAAACAAGGACACGACGAGTCTTGGATCATGAAGGCCATTCATCGGGTAAGCCGCGACAACGCCAGAACGCCTATGCCTTGGAACTCTCAAAAGAACGCCGGCTTTACAACAGGAACACCCTGGATTGACTTGAACCCCAATTTTACGCACATCAACGTCGCCCAAGCACTGGCGGACCCACACTCGGTACTTCACTACTACAAGGCTTTGATTCATCTGCGCCATGAAGAGCCCACCGTGGTCGAGGGCACCTACGTCCCTCTGTTAGAAAACCACGAACAGCTGTTTGTCTACCAACGTCGAGGGCCGCACACACTTTTGATCATTCTGAATTTTTGCGGCCAAATCACGAGCTGGTCTGTTGACGAGGTGAAAGCTGTGGGACTGACAACCCACGCCACACTTTTACTTTCGAACTACCCTGACCACGCCAACGAGTCTGACAAGAGTTCCCACTCGCTCAGCGAGTTTCAACCTTGGGAAGCCCGGGTGTATCGTTTGGAAAGCTAGGTTGATACGAAGAAGGAACAACCCCCTCTTCCTTCCACTGGTCGAGG
>JAJXVP010000168.1 GCA_021782055.1 bacterium
TGCGTCTGTTGAGGAAATTTGGTAGGTGTAGACCCCATCCGGTTGAATGGCTCCATCAGCTCCCCGGCCATCCCACAAGTAGGTGGCATCGGCTTTTCCGGGCCAGCTCAACGTTCTAATGATTTTACCTTGGGAGTTTTTCAAAGTCCCTGTCCAAAGTTCTTCTTGAGACGAGGTCTGCTGGAAGGTAACCACACGCCGGGCATCGGCTGACCCTGGCGAAAAGACAGGTTGAGCAACGGTAACCGTAGCGGCAGGAGGCGTGTTGATGATTTGAAAGGGGGAGCTGACGGCCACTGGTTGGTTGCCGTTAGCGTAGTTGAGGGTCAAAACTCCCTTGTAGGTTCCTTCTGGTAGTGCAGAACCGTTATCATTGCGACCGTCAAAGGTGATGGCAGACGGGACAGTCCCGGGACCTTGGAGCGTTCGCACAGTTTGTCCCTGGGGGTCTTGAACAGCGAGTGTCCAGTCCGTCATGCCGTCTGTGACTTGCGGTTGGGGCTCAAAGACCAGAGTTTTAACACCGTTGCCCAGCGGGGCAAAAGCCGAACGGTCGAGGTTAAGCGAGGCTGGGGTCTGAATAGAATTGACGATTAGGTTGTCGATGGGGATTCGGGTGCGATTTCCCGCTCGGTCAGCGCCGTCGAGGACATAGTGATAAACTCCGTCCGGTACTAAGGTGCCAGCGTCATTTTTACCATCCCATACGACTTGTTCGGGGCTGGAGTTTTTCCATTGAAAATGTCTCACAGGATGATTAGAGGCATCATAAAAAGTACCTGTCCAAAGGTCTTCAAGGCTACCGGATTGGTTGATCACCAAGGTGTTGCGAGGTCCTAACGGGTTGAACTGCGTGTATTGCGGTGAGGCTGCTGCCTGGGGCGGGGTCAGAAGAACAACAACAGTTCCGGCATCGTAGGTCTTGCGGTTGTTGTTGTCATCCCAGGCCGTGATCGCCAACTTGTAGGTTCCCTCGGGTGCTACCTGTCCGGCGTCAGTCATACCGTTCCATACTAGTGTAGGAGGTACGGTGACACCCTTCTGCATGTAAAAGACCCTTTTCCAGAAGCCATTCCAATTGGGTGCTGGTGGCGGAGTTTCTTTGTTTTGAATGGTGCGAATCACCTTTCCCGACGGATCGGTGACCGTCAGGGTGTACCCCATGACGTAGCGGTCATCGGTGATCGACACTGGGAGGTTCAGTTCGTCTTGGATACCGTCATTATTAGGAGAGATGTACCAGGTTTTTTTGTCGACTGTTACCACAGGCGGGGTGGTGTCTCTCGTTCCCAAGGGGGCACGTATTCCCGCTCCAAACGCCCAACTGCCGCCGGGAAGGCCCACTGCCGCAGAATCTACATTCACCTCGTGGGCACTGCCAAAATTGGTGGCAAAATGAAAACTTAGGCCGACCGAAAGGGGAATAGAGGGAGCTATTCCGGACGTGATTTCGTGCACGTCGTAGGCCGTCCTCAGGTTAAGTGAAAGCAGATGTTGGAATTCGATCGAGGTACCCAAATCCACATAGGCATCCTGAACCGCCGGAAAGCCGAGATCTGCTTGAACTTGCCAGTGCAGACCGTTTTGGTTGAAAAGTGTCCCAACAGCACCGAAGAGGGGGGTAAAAGGAGGGGGGACGGTTGAGTTTTGCTGAAGTAGATCACCTTTCCCCATGTCCAAGAGCGAGGCCCCCCAACTTACTTCTGAAAAGGGGCCTACCTGGCCCAAATGTTGATACAGGCCAAGGCTCAAGCCAAGTCCCCAAGCCGATGTCCCCAAACTGGAATCCAGACCAAGGCCAAGACTGGTTCCGTCCCAAATTTCTTTTGACGCCGTCAAGGTGAGCCTTCCGGTTTGCCCAAGGTCAAAAGAGTTGTTTTTTAGGTTGATATAGCTGCCTGCCGCGCTAAAAACGGCCCATCGAGTGGGAATGTCTACCCCAAGGTTGATGGCATTCCCATAGTTCCCCTGAAAATCAGGAATACCAAAGTAATTCCCTTCCCAGGTCAGTTGCTGATTTTCGGCCGCCAAGGCGGGGTTATAGCGTTCAGCCAGAGGAGTGTCTGTACTGACCGCTTCGCCACCAGCAGCGGCTATTGCCGGTGAAGTTAACGAATTTAGAACCGTCTGAGCCATCGCCCAGGGCGTAGACAGGGCAAAGGCAAACGTAAAAAGTACGAGCTGCAAAGTGTGACTACGATGTTTTTTCATAACTCTAGACTGTAACCCCTTTGGAAGCAAAATGCTACAGAGAAGAAGGGGTTACAGCAAGATTAAGGATGGGTTTAGGGGGCTTTGCTTGGAGTGTTCATGCCTAGTTTTTTTGCCAACCCCCAACCACAGCAGGCTGCTGGACGAGGGCTTTTTGGCCTCCGGCATATTCCATACCCCAATTCAGATAGACTGCACCGAGCGACAGTCCGCCCCCAAAGCCTACCAAGACAATCTTGTCCCCTTTGCGAAAGAGGTTTTTTGCATGAGCTTCGGCCAGAGTGATAGGCAAAGAAGCACCCGCAGTGTTGGCATACTTTTCAATGGTGGTATAGGTCTTTTCAAGAGGGATACCTAGGTCGTCGAGGCTATGACGAATGATATTGATGTTGGCTTGATGCACAATAATCCAGTCAATATCCGATAGTTGTAGTCCTGCGTCTTGAACAACCTGGCGAACACTCAAGGGACAAGCCTTCGTTGCGAAGTTCCATACTTCTCTGCCGTTCATCTCAAAACGGTGCATCTTTTGCGCCAGTGTCTCGGGCGACGCGGGGTGACGGGACCCGCCACCGAGGTAACGAATGGCCCCAGCTCCACGGCCATCATTCTTTAAAAAGGTCTTTTGAATGCCCAGCTCTCCGGCTTGTTGTCCAAGGACGACGGCCCCAGCGCCATCGCCAAAATAGACGCAGGTCGTTCGATCGGTCCAATCGAGAATTCGGGAGTAAGTTTCGGCTCCTATGACCACGGCACGACGGTATTGAGGGTTGGCTTGCATCATGGCCGAGGCAACGGTCATCGCGTAGACAAAACCCGCACAGACCGCCGAGACGTCAAAAGCGGCAGAGTTAAGAGCACCCAACTTGCCCTGAACGATAGCGGCCGTTGCAGGTTGGATCATGTCGGGACTAGAGGTGGCTAAAATAATCAGATCAACTTCTTCAGGCTCTACACCAGCGTTAGCCAAGGCTTCTTGTGCTGCTTTTAAGGCCAAATCCGAGGTTGCTTCGTGGGGGCCCGCGATGCGGCGCTCACGGATTCCGACTTTGGTAAAAATCCATTCGTCGGAGGTATCCACCATGCCCTCAAGCTCCTTGTTGGTCAGGACCCTGGATGGGACATAATAACCTGTTCCGATGATTCCTATACCCACAAAGGGCCTCCTTGGATGTTCACAGTAAAAGTAAGGAATTCCTAGCCCTTCGCCAAGTCGGGTGTCGTGGAAGTCCCTGGGGACAAACCCAGTCGATTAGTATAAGCAAAATCCATGCCGATATCGGTTTTAGATTCGTATTGCAACCTAAGTGTTTCTTGGAAAGAAAGATAGTACAATGCTGCTTAAACCTTGGCAAGGCGATATCCCTTAAGATTAAGAAAAAAGCTGTCTGAAAAAATAGACAGAAGAACGCTGTCGTCATGACAAGTCATTACCTTTTCCTAGATCGGTAAGTCGTCTTTCTAACTTTTCACTTCGGCGAGAAGCTTGGTCAAGAAAGGATGCGGCTGACTCAACACTTTTGCGGGCTTGCGAAAGGGTTTCAATAAATTTTTCAAATTCTGTCTTTACAGAGGCCAAAAAGCTCCAAACCTCGGCTGATTTTTTGCTGACAGCCAGCGTTTGAAAGCCCATTTGCAGACTATTGAGAAAGGCTGTCAGGGTCGTCGGACCCGTTAAAACGATTTTGAGTTTTTGTTGGAGCTCCAAGAATAAGCCGGGGCGCCGTAAGGCTTCGGCATAGAGCGACTCGAAGGGAAGAAACATCAAGGCAAAATCTGTCGAGTGCGGCGGATCAAGATATTTTTTGGCAATATCCTGGGCATGGGTCCGCAAGCGGTTTTCAAAGGCTTTTCCGGCTGTTTCGGCAGCAACTTTGTCTCCCGCTTCGCCGGCTTCTATCAAACGGTCAAAGTCTTCTCGAGGAAATTTGGCGTCAACCGGTAAAAGGACGGCTCTGTCTTGACCAGGGAGCTTGACAGCAAACTCCACCCTAAGCCCTGAGCCTGGACGAATCTCGCAGTTACGTTCCAGCTGGTCTGGAGCTAGGTACTCTGTTAAAAGACCTTCCAAGGCCGCCTCACCCAGAATGCCCCGCGTTTTGACATTACTGAGTATCTTTTTGAGACCGCCAACGTCTTGTGCCAGAGCTTGCATAGCCGCAAGCCCTTTGTGAACCTCGGCTACATCCGCACTCAGGCGGTCTTTAAGGTCAGCGAGGTTTTTCCAGGTGCGATCCGCTTGTTCGGCCTGATCACGACGGGACTGAGTTAAAAAGTAGACCGTCAAAACCGTACCGGCCGCGCTCCAAAGAATGGTAACAACGAGAAGAACTTCAACCATGTTTAGTGGTTGCGGCTGGTTTTGGTGAGGGCGTAGGGGAGGGCACGGACGTAGGGGTTGGAAGGGGCGTCGTCACGGGTGCTGGCTGTAAAACCAACGAGCGAACCACGCGAAAACCCAGAACAGGGTCGTTATCATAAGGAAAGCTGTTACTGCGTAGAGCAACCCCAACCATGTAGGCCGGGCTCTTCCAACAGCCGCCCCTGAGAACCTTCAAAGAACCTTGAACAGGCCCTGAAGGGTCTTTTCCTCCACCGAGAGTCTCATCATACCAGTCCCAGCACCATTCATAGAGGTTGCCGCTGAGGTCATAGAGCCCCAAGCTGTTGGGTTTCTTTTGGGCAACCGGGTGTGTTGTCTGGGAACTATTGTCAGCATACCAAGCAACGTCGGCGGCAGTGTTGCTACCGGCAAAGATGGTCTTGTCTGGTTTGTTGCCACCCCGAGCGGCATACTCGTATTCGGCTTCGGTCGGCAGGCGATAGCCGTTCGCAAAACGATTCCAACTCACGGTACGCCCGTCAATCGTATAGGCTGGGGTTAAACCTTGGGTTTGGCTAAGGCGGTTGCAAAACTCAACAGCCGCATACCAATCGACACTGTCTACCGGGAGGTCTTTTCCCGTAAAATGGCTAGGGTTGTTGTCCATGACCTTTTGATATTCATCTTGTGTTATCAAGGTTTTAGACATTTCAAAAGTTGAAATGGTCACCGCAATATGCCCCATCATAGCCATCTTACCACCGTCAACCTTGATCATGGTTAGAACGGGAGCCGGGGTGGCCGTGGGCGAGGCAACAACTTGCGCCTCTAGATGAGCAGATACGAGCATCCCCAGCAAAAAAAGGGCGGCTTGGATGGTTTTGATCAGCATGCTCGATACTCCTCTAGAATCTTTAGCTTGCGGCGGTCCGCCTTGGCTTGTCAAGCACTTGCCTCAAGGTCTTTTCAGAGACATTTTTGACCCTGGAGGTAAGCAATGAGCACAACGTCACCGTCTCAGCCCGATAGGTTTGTTATTGGCGGAAAACCCCTGGATTTGACACCCTTGGGACATTCGTCACTTCTTTGGAACTGGCAAGGCTTGATCATTCATATTGATCCTTGGAGTGCACAAGCCGACTATTCGAGCCTGCCCAAAGCAGATATCATCCTGATCACCCACGAGCATCAAGATCATTTCGACCCGCCAACGATTCAGCTCCTCAAAAAGGCCTCTACCAAGATCATTGCCAACCCCGCAGTTTGTAATCTTTTAGGTGAAGGTACAGCGCTGAAAAATTCTGAAACAGTCACGCTCGAGGGTGTCGCAATCCACGCCGTACCTGCCTACAACACCACCCCAGGGCGCGAGCAATTTCACCCGCGTGGTCGAGATAATGGCTATATTCTTGACTTTGATGGTTGGAAGGTCCTCGTCGCGGGCGACACCGAGGACCACCAGGAAATCCGTCAGTTAACCGGGGTAGAAGTAGCGTTCCTGCCCATGAATCAACCGTACACCATGACCCCCGAACAGGTAGCCAGTTTGACAAAAGGAGATATAGTCAATAGTTGTGGATGGAGTAGTTGAAGGGTGGGTTCTCCGGTAAGGTTTTGTTACCACACAAAGCCCAAAACAAGGAGAACCACCTTGAAGAAACTTACTCCCCAACCCGAGCCTT
>JAJXVP010000169.1 GCA_021782055.1 bacterium
AATCAGAAGTTTTTTTTACCCTCAATGGTGACACCGAGGGTGGGTTTCGCACACTCTTCTTTCAAAACCCCCAAAAACCGCTTTTTTCGCTTGAGCAATTTAGCCTTTCGGAACCACAACGAGATGCCCTGTGCAGTCTTTTAAAAGCCCCCCAACCCTGTCGAATTTTGTTTCATGGCGTACCGGGAACGGGTAAAAGTGAATTGGCAAAAACTTTGATCACCTCGGTTGGCTTAGAGCCTGTTTTTCTCAAACCCTTTGAGGAAAGTTCCCCCCTCGCGCAATTTATTCGCTTGTCGATGGTAAAAAGTTTTGTAAACCCAGCGAGTCAGGTTCTTGTGGTTGACGAAGCAGACGCTATTTTAAATACCCAAAGACTGTTTTTTTCAGAAAACGGTCTCGACAAGGGGCAACTTAACCAGTGGTTGGATAGCTACACCGGAAAAATCATTTTTATTGCCAACCAAATCCGTTTCACAGAGGACTCGCTCTTGCGTCGGTTTCAACTGACGGTAGATTTTCCCGAAACCACCCCTCTGCAGAGCAAAAAGTTTTGGTCGAATTTGGCGACCTCCTACCCCAGGATAACCCCAGAAGAGGTTCAGCACCTGGCCAGCCGCTTTCCTGTCACCCCAGCACAAATCTCGCAGGCTCTTACTTTGGGGCAAACGATGTTAGAAGCAGGTCTACCACGCGAGCGCATGATGGCCAGTGTCAAAGCCTGCCTGACGGCGTCACAAAAAATTCTGGGCCGCAAACCTATGTCCTTAGTTAATCAGGAATTGCCCTACAGTTGGGACTGGATCAATATCGATACCGACCCCCAACAACTTTTAACGTCCCTGATGGGGTGGAAAACTTCTAGCAAAGTGGGTATCGCAGCCTTATTTTATGGCCTGCCTGGAACAGGAAAAACTCTTCTAGGCCGAAAACTTGCCGAGCTTCTCGATCTACCCTTGTCCGTTCAAAAAGCCAGCGATCTTTTGGGGCCGTATGTGGGGCAAACGGAGCAAAATATCAGGAGAGCGTTTGCCGCTGCCGAGGGTGGGGTGCTGATGATTGATGAGGCTGACAGCTTTTTTCAAGACCGAAACTTAGCCCACCACCAATGGGAACGAACACAGACCAACGAAATGCTCTCGTGCCTCGAAGACTTTAGTGGTTTGTTCATCGCTACAACGAATTTGCCCAAGATTTTTGATGACGCCAGTTACCGCCGTTTTGCTCTCAAAATTAAATTTGAGAGCTTGCGCGAAGACCAAAAGTTGGGCCTGCTTCAGGCGTACTTTCCGCAAGGGGACTGGACAAATTACAGCCAAGAGCTTCAAACCCTTATGCTGACGCCAGGGGATCTCAAGGCCGTCTACCAGCAGTGTCAGTGGGGGGCACCGGCGGACCCGGCTCACGTTATCAAACTTTTACGGCAAAACCAGGGACTGAGTCAGAAAGTCAAACCCATAGGGTTTTGAAACTCTAGTATATGCAAACGAGCTGGTTCAAGAAGGCAACCCTGTGCCGACTACAGGCCGTGAGCTTTTTTTACGAGCTCTTCGGCCTGCAACCAATCGGTTAAGCTGTCCCCTGGTGCGGCGGTTCGGGTACGTTCCAGAAACAGCTCGTAAGCCTTGCTTTCGACTTCACGAAGAAAATCTTCTAAAGCTGGCGCAGTAGCACTGGCTTTTTTGGCGGGAGCCTTTTTGGCAGGGGTTTTGGGTGAGGGTGACTTCTTATTATCCATAAACAAATCCTAAACCTCGGTTCCCGATGAGTCAAGTTCGCCAAAGCCGGTTCGTTGCACGCTTAGACTTTGTGCCCGTTGAAAAGCGCGGCGATCTGCTGGGCACGACGCTGAGCAATCACGTTACGTTTCAGCTTTAGGGACGCGGTCACCTCGACCATGGGCTCAAAGGGGCGGGGTAAAAGCTTAAATTGGTAGATCCCTTCGTAGGGTTTAAACCCACTTCGCGGGTTAATTAGGGCCTGAATAATCTCGCGGACATATTCAAGAATTTGGGGGTTTTCTAACAATTCTTCGCGGTCCATGTACGAAATTTGTTTGGCCCGGGCCCATTCTTCCATGAGGTCAAACTGAGGAACAATCAGGGCTCCAAGGAATTTTTGATCTTGCCCTACCACCATGACTTGATCAATAAAATCGGCCTCAAGGAGGCGTTGTTCGAGAGGGGCTGGCTCTACGTTCTCACCACCTAAAAGAACGATGGTGTCTTTTGAGCGCCCCACCAACCGAAGTTCGTTTCGCACTGTGGCCACGGCTAAGTCCCCGGTATTGAGCCAGCCATCGACAAGGACTCCAGCGGTCATTTCGGGTCGCTTGTAGTAACCGAGCATAACCTGGGGCGTGCGGACCCACAATTCCCCTTTGTGTCCTGCCGGCAGAACTTTACCTGTCCCTTCTTCACGAATTTCAAAGCGAATGTCGCGGAGCAAGGGGCCTACCGTATGAGGAACAGGATGCTTAAGAAGGCGAACCGACAGCACCGGTGCTGTTTCGGTCAGGCCATAGCCTTCTAGCACCAGAACTCCTACGGCGCGAAAGAACGCATCAACATGTCCGGGTAGGGCTCCACCACCCGAAATACCGGCAAGGAAGCGGCCTCCTAAAAGTTGTCGCAACTTACGAAAAATAAGGGCATCGCCCAAGGCGTGGAGCGGCCAAAGCAGGGCGAAAGGCAGAGCCGCGCTGGCTCTTTGTGCCCAGGGCATATAAGGGGTAAAACGGGGCCAACGGTCCAGCAATTTGTCACGGTAGTCGGCATAGTGAGTTCCTGCCGTTATAAAGAAGTCAAAAACACGTCGAACCAAGCGCCCCTGTTCTTTGACCTTGCGAAGAATTGCGGCGCGGATACTCTCCCAAATTCGGGGAACCGAGATAAACCAGGTCGGTTTGATAGCCGCCATATCATCGAGCATGACTTTGCCAACGGGCTTGGAATAGCAGATTGAGGCCCCGCCGCCCAGAATGATGTACTCGATGGCCCGCTCAAAAGCGTGCCAAATGGGAAGCACGCTTAAAAAAATATCCTGAGGCAGTAGTTTGAGCACTTCGAGGGCTCGTTCCATTTGAAACAAAAAGGCACGATGACTGAGCATCACTCCTTTGGGTTCACCGGTAGTTCCCGAGGTATAAATAATCGTCGCCAAGTCCTCTTCAGATCCCGCCGAAACCTCGGCCTCAAAAAACGAGGGCCTTTTGAGCTTTTCATGCTGGCCCAGCGTCAGAACTTCTTCGAAATTTAACAATTGAAGCGAAGAAGGGGCACGCCGATGATGCCCTAAAGAATTGTCGAGAACGATGACCGTGCGAAGTGCGCCCAGCGACGAAAGGTTCATAAGCTTTTCAAGCTGGGTTTGGTCTTCGACCAACGCCGTCTCGCAGTCGGCATGGTTCACGATAAAAGCCAACTCGTCTTTGGTGATATCTGAACCCCGGGGTACATCAACGCCACCCAGGCTTAGGATTGCCAAGTCGACAACCAGCCATTCGGGCCGATTATCTGATATCAGGACGGCATGCCCCCCGCGCTTGACACCAAGAACGGCAAGCCCTACGGCAAACTCTTGGACTTTGTTCCAAAAGTCCCTATAGCTGACTTTTTGAAAGGGGTTAGCGACACTGGCCCCAGCGGTTGCGTTGGCTTTAAAAAATTGGACTGGTTCAGTCTCACGTTGTTGGACAACCTGCCGCACCCGCTGAGGAAGAGTTTGCCCCATGAGCTTTAGGCCTTTTCAGCCGAACCGACGACGCACATCCACTCGGCTTCAGCAGCTACCTCGTCACCGACAAGAGCCCGTCCACTTTGACGGAGCATACGGGCCGAAATTCTCAGGTTGGTAATTTCGAGCCGGACTTTGTCCTGAGGCCGGACCTGGCGGCGAAACTTAGCTTTTTCGACCGTGGCCAAAAAGAAAAGGGCGTCCGCACCCAAAAGTCCTAGCTGACGAACACCGGCACCACCGGCTTGAGCCAGAGTTTCGACAAGGATAACGCCCGGAACAACCGGGTAACCGGGAAAATGCCCGGGAAAAAAGAACTCGTCCTCGCGGAACGTTTTCCAAGCCACAATTTGTTCTGAGGTGGCTAGCTCAATTTCATCCACAAAAAGAAAAGGCTTTCGGTGGGGGAGAAGGTCTTCCATGGGGTTCATGAAAATGATCATACCGGGGAAAGGGGAATTTTGCCAACTAGATTTTCACGTGGCTTGACTTTCATAGGCTTGGGTTTATGCTAGATTGACAGGGAATTCTTGTCATGGTACGTTCCTGACTGTTTTGAGGAGTTGAAATGGATACCAAAGACATTGTGGCGATTCTAGAAAAGTTCAACGCGACTGGCCTGGCGGAAATGAAATTCCGAGAAGGTTCCGTGGAACTGCATGTCAAACGCCACCCTGATACCGTCTATGCCGCCGCACCGGTTGTACATTCTGCCCCCGTACCGGCCGCAACGGCCCCCGTTCCTGCTGGTTCACAACCCGCACCCTCCGCTCCAGCTCCTGCGGCGGCCTCTGCTACCGGAGAAATCATCACCAGCCCCATTGTAGGCACGGTGTACCGTACCCCAGCCCCCGACGCCCCTCCCTTTGTAGAAGAAGGAAAGGTGGTTAAAAAAGGCGAAACCTTGTGCATCATTGAAGCGATGAAAGTCATGAATGAACTTGAAGCAGAATTCGATTGTGAGATTATCCGTGTGTTGGCCGACAATCAGGCCTTTGTGGAGTATGGTACTCCGCTGTTCGAGGTCCGCCGGAAATGATTCGATCTCTTCTCGTCGCTAACCGGGGAGAAATCGCCGTACGCATTATCCGTGCTTGTAAAGAGTTAGGAATTCGTACCGTCGCTGTTTACTCCGAAGCTGATCGCCAGGCTTTGCATGTCAAAATGGCCGATCAGTCAATTTGTATTGGGCCTCCGCCTTCAAAAGATAGTTATCTCAACATTCCTAACATAATCTCCGCTGCGCTTCATGCCCGGGCCGATGCCATTCACCCAGGGGTGGGCTTTTTGTCTGAAAACGCTGAATTTGCGCGTCAGGTTCAGCTGGCGGGCTTGGTTTGGGTCGGTCCTGATCCGCAGGCCATCGAAATGTTGGGCGATAAAGTCAGTGCCAAAGCTAATGCCAAAAAGTATGGCGTGCCCTGCACTCCTGGCCTCGAGGGCGCTGTTACCAACATTGAAAAGACCGTGGAAGCTGTTCGTGATATGGGCTTACCCGTCATCATCAAAGCCTCCGCTGGCGGCGGTGGTAAGGGGATGCGAGTTGTTCGTAAGGTCGAAGATCTGGCGGACAATATTCGGATTGCGAGTTCTGAAGCTGAAAAGTCCTTTGGGGACGGCACCGTTTTTATCGAGAAGTATCTTGAGAACGCCGCTCACGTCGAACTTCAGATGATCGGCGATAAGCAAGGTAATGTGATTTATCTGGGTGAACGAGACTGCTCGGTACAACGTAACCACCAGAAGCTCGTTGAAGAGAGCCCTTCCCCGTTAGTTACCCCCGAAATTCGTCGTCGTATGGGCGAAGATGCTGTCCGTTTGTTCAAAGGTATTGGCTACTTTGGGGCAGGAACCATCGAGTTTTTGTTTAAAGACGGCCAATACTACTTTATGGAAGTCAATTCGCGGATTCAAGTTGAGCATCCGGTTACCGAAATGATTACCAACGTCGACTTGATCAAAGAAATGATCCGGGTAGCCAACGGTGAGCCCTTGTCGGTAAAACAAGAGGATATTCGGTTTGACGGGTATGCTATGGAGATCCGTATCAACGCAACGGCCCCTGGCACCGTGAAATATTACCTTCCCCCCAGTGGCTTTAAAGTTCGCGTGGATAGTTTTCTCTACACCGGGTACACTGTGCCCCCCACGTATGACTCGATGGTCGCTAAGGTGATCATTGGCGCCCCGACCAGGGCCGAAGGCATCAACAAAATGCTTTCTGTTCTTGATGAGTTCAAGTTGGAGGGTGTCCCTACCAACCTCGAAAGTCAAAAAAAGATCATCAATACGTCGATTTTTCGCAAAGGCGGCTTTGGGACAAATGTCCTTGACGCCATTATGAAGGAGATCGGCTAATGGCCCTATTCTCAAACCTGTTGGGTAGGATGTTCTCGGGCAAAAAGCCCGCTCCGACTCAGGTGGTTCCGTTGAAAGACGAACGTAC
>JAJXVP010000170.1 GCA_021782055.1 bacterium
TTACCGTGGCGACGGCGTTGTTCGACGAGCTCCAGGTTAAGAGGGTGTTCGTGGCTCCCGTGTTAAAGCTGGGCAGGTAGACGGCTGTTTGTCCCATCGACAAACTGTCGGTAGTTTTGTTCAAACTTAGCGAGGTAACCCCGACCACGGCCGAAAGAGGAATCGAAACGCTGGCTCCCGAGGCCGAGATGAGCGAAGTCTGAAAGCCTTGGTACAAACAAGCGCCGTTGCCATTTTTGGCCTGAACTGTAAAATTCAGGCTTCCTGTGCTGGTCACCGATAGTGAACCCGCCCAGGAAGAACTCCCTCGGCTCAGTGCCCCCGAACCAACCGTGTTGCCGTTGGAGTCGGTCACTTGAACGTTAACCGCTGTAATCGTGGTATCACTCATCAGTGATCGACTGGCGGCCTGCTGGGCGTTGGTCACCCCCCCGGACACCGCCACGTTCACTGTCAAAGCAGCCTGAGCCGGTTTTGCGGCGCTGATCGCCACAGGGCTTTGGCAGGCGGGCAACGTAAATAAAAGCGCTAGAAGGCTTAGGAATGACATTCTAGAGCGAAGTGTCATAGATTCTCCTTGTCCTAGACCCCAAACTCTTTTTTGTTGAATGAAATCGTTCGTGGTTAGGTGGTTTTTGAAATCCACAAATAGATGAAAATACCTATAAGTTGTAGGAAATCATCAACCCAGAATTTGGTCTTGTCAAGAAAATTGTGAACGTTAACAACGTTTAGAAATAGAGGTAATAGATTTTACTAAACGAAGAGGCGTGGACAAAAATTTTGATTGACACCCAAAGGATTTGGCTTTTAGATAAGTATAAAATCCTAAAATGTCCTAGGAGGGACTTATGAAAAAGTTTGAAGCATCGCAAGGTGAAACACATCAAGGTACGGTGTCTTACCAGACTCCTGAGTTGGTAGAGCTGGGCCATGTCACTGACCTGACCCAGTACACTGTTAGCGTGACGGCGAACTAAACGGTGATAAAGTGACACGACTATTTTTCTTTGTTTTAGCCACCCTGGCGGTTTCTTGTTCGTCGCCAAGTCTAATTGCGCCGGCTTCATCCGCTGGAAATGTAGGTCAACAAGGTAACACTTGGCATACCGTGCAGGTGACCTGGGACCCTGGCGTCGCCCGCGGATTAATCAATGACACCGCTGTTGCTTCGGTTGCGGTCACAGTGACGATGTCTGGAAATTCTATTGGAAGTGGCAATCTCGTGAAACAGAGCTCCGCTTGGAGCGGGTCCATTTCGGTGTCCGCTACAGGATTAGCTAATTTTACGGCCACCGCTTTAGATAGCTCCGGAAATCTTTTGTGGCAGGGAACGTCAACGGTGAATATTTCTAATACCGGAACCACCGTTACTATTACCATGGGGGCTGCTCTTGGGAACAGTCATCCTTATTCAGGTACCTTTTCGCCCGTCTCGGCTTCTACATGGGGAACGGCGACCTGGGGCTTGGGGGCGACCTTTCCTACTGGCGCAGGAGGAACTCTGGAAATTGGCGTTTATTCAGCCGATGCCACCAAGATTCTTCTAGAAATTTACACTCAGGATACCGGAGCCTCTGCCGCCTATGACTACTGGATGGTCAAAGGCTCTGACAATATATGGCGTGCTGCGCTAGCGCAGGTTCCTAACGGTACCCTTTACGCGTTTCGCGCCTGGGGGCCAAACTGGCCCTTTAGTAGTGCTTGGACACGAGGAAATAGCTCCGCCGGCTATATTTCTGATTGCGACAGCCTGGGTAATCGTTTTAATCCTAACAAGGTTCTTTATGACCCTTATGCCCTTGAAATCAGTCATGATGTCGATAGTACGGCTTTAGCGGCCTCAGGAAACTCTGATGTGATTTTCAATTCCGGTGGTGCCGATGTGGCGGCTGGACAGACGTATAGTGGACCAATTACGGGCAATGTTGCTATGAACCTCCGGAATATTGATACGGGACCCTACGCTCCGAAGTCAGTGGCGTTGGTTGATTCGACGTCCTTCGGAACAAAACCGAATATTCCCGAAGCTAACTCGATTGTTTATGAAACTCACCTGAGGGGTCTGACCGCACACCCTTCGAGTGTGAACCTGACGACTCTCTTGTCACCGTATTCGACCTTTCCCGATGCCGCCAATGTTCCCGATAATTTGCGAGGCACCTATGCCGGTGCCGCCTATATGGCCGGCTACCTGAAAGATTTAGGGATCAATACGGTAGAATTTCTGCCCGTTATGGATAGCGACAATGATACCAACCCAACCACAAAGTCGGGAGGAAATTATTGGGGCTACATGACGAATGGCTTTTTTGCCCCCGATAGGCACTATGCCCACGATCAAAGCTTGGGGGGGCCCACCAAAGAGTTCAAACAAATGGTGGCGGCGTTCCATAATGCGGGTTTACAGGTGTACATGGATGTCGTTTACAACCATACGGGCGAAGGTGGAGTTTGGGATGCCACCACCGGACGTGAAGCACAATTGGTAAGTTTTCGAGGGTTAGATAACCGGGCATATTACACGCTTTCGGGAACGAGCAATGGCTTCTATTGGGACTCGACCGGTTGTGGTAACAACTTTAATGCTGGCTCGACTCCCGAGCAGAACTTGGTGCTAGACTCCCTCAAGTATTGGTCTCAAACAATGGGGGTGGATGGCTTTCGTTTTGATTTGGCGGTCGAATTGGGCCGAAACGGCAGTGGCGCGTACTCGAGTACCGCACCCCTACTTACTAGCATTGCGTCTTTAGCGGCCAATGATGGTTTCAAAATCATTGCGGAGCCCTGGGACACCAACAATAGCGAGATCGGTCAATTCCCAGCGGGATGGGCAAACTGGAATGGTAACTATCGTGATTCTATTCGGCAATTTATGCAAAATAACCTTGCCGGTGCAAATGGTGTCGGCTGGGCCGATGCTTTTTACGGTGATTACAATGACTTTAATGCCGAGGGAGGCCCTCAAAAGAGCGTTAATATGATTGACGCCCACGATGGCTTTACAATAACCGACCTCGTCAGCTACGGAACACAAACCAATAGTACTCTCAGTTGGCCCTTTGGACCCTCTGATGGAGGAACCAACAGCAATCTCAGTAATAACTGGGGCGGAAATCAAACCCTGCGCCGGCAAGTTATCCGCGACTTCTGGACGTTTCAAGTGCTCAGTCGTGGTATTCCTATGATTGAGTGGGGCGATGAGCTTGGTCGCACGGTGAATGGCAACAACAACGCCTACGACGTTGATTCAGTGGCAACCTGGAATAACTACAACATGCTTGGTAGTGCCTCACCGGATACTGTTGCCACTGGTGACACCACAGGCGGTACCGCCACCTACAACAACAACCTGGGGACTTTTGCTACCGCCACCAGCGGTGGTCCGAACACGAACTTTGCGTTTCTGCAAGATCTCCTCAAGCTGAGGGCGGCCCACGCGGTTTTTCAGCAAGCCAACTACTCTAGTGTGACCATCTCGTATTTGACGACAGCAGGAGGCAGTGGCTTTTCTGAAAGCTCGAGCGCGGCGGGTGAAATCTTAGTAAAAGGCAGCATGGTTGGCGATAGTGATTTTCTGGTTCTTGTGAATATGACGGGGAGTAGTATCGCGAACACCATCCCCGCCGCTGCTGCAGGAAAAAGCTGGGTTCGGGTGATTGATACAGGAAGTTGGGCAGAGGCCAACGATAACTATTGGAGTCTAGCGTCGGGAACACCAATATCGGGGAGTTATACAGTCAACAATCAGTCGATTGTTGTCCTAGAAACCAAATAGTCAGTGTTCCGTTTGTCTGCGTGAAGTTCCGTCTACCCCTGGTAGACGGAACGATTTTTGCTTATGAGGAAGCGAAGCGACATTTCAATCGAACCTACCAGATCGGAGTCGCGCCGGTAATTGGCCGAGTGAAGGTTTTTAACCCGGCCATCCTCGACAAACCCCCAAGCTTTGAGCTTTTTTTCGTGATTGTCCCGGTCGTAGACGGCCAGGGCTGTGCCGTTGTTTTTGGCCATCAGAGAAAAACACGGCACGTCGGTCATCCCATCGCCAATAAAGATCATATTGGCCAAAGGAATGCGCAGTTCGCGTACCTTACGGTTAACTTCGAAGGGTTTGTTGGCAAACTCTGGCCCCACTTGCCCTTTAGAAATTTGAAACAGATACCGGGTTTTATCAGTAAAGCTCACGACCCGCTGGGGAAACGCCAGTTGTCCATCCGCATCGTACGCGAAATCTGAGGCAAAGATGTCGGTAAACTCGCCCGCTATCGGTGTGGCTCGAATGAGGTCTCCTAGGCCACTTGAAATAACGTAAAACTCGAGCTGAAAGGTGTGGTCCTCGGCGCGGACAAAATCGCGTAAGTAGGTGAATAGCTCGGGAACGCCCGGGTAAAAACGAACCTGGGGACCAAACGCTGTTAACGTGGACTTTGTGAGGCGTTGACCGGGGGCCAGCGATTGGGACAGCTGGATCATCTGATACATGTAAGACAGCACCGGATCCCAACCCGCTTCGATCAGAGTTCTGTTTTCTTTGGCCCAAAAGCGTGCGACATCGACACCTTTTGAAGCCAAAAGATCGGTGGTCGAATCATGAGCGAGAGTATCGTCAAAGTCAAAAACGAGGGCAAGAGTTCTACTCATTTGGCGTCCAGGGCCTTTAAAAATGCATCAGCGGCTAAACGAAGGGCTCGGGGCGTATGGGCGGCACCCACGAACATGGCTTCAAATTGCGCCGGAGCAACAAAGATTTTTTGCTTGAGGAGGGCATGAAACCAGCGAGCGTAGGCCGCCGTGTCGCTCGATTTGGCTTGAGCCAGGTTGCTGATGGGGCCAGGGGCAAAAAAGAGCGTAGCTAAACCAGCCTTATGCGCCAAGTAGTAACGGGTGGGGTCTAGTCGGTGAATCAGTGTCTCGAAAAAGCGTTCGGCTTTGTCGGTGATGGCTTCATAAAAGCCGGGACGGGTAAGCTGTTTCAGAACAGCACTTCCTGCCGCCATGGCCAAGGGGTTGCCTGAGAGTGTCCCTGCTTGGTACACCGGGCCAACAGGGGCCACGAGGTCCATTAGATCTTTTCTGCCGCCGTAGGCGCCCACGGGCAAGCCCCCGCCGATAATTTTGCCCAGGGTGGTGAGGTCTGGGGTTACACCGACCTGGGTTTGAACCCCACCCCAGTGAAAGCGAAAACCGGTAATAACTTCATCAAAAATGAGCAAAGAGCCATTTTCTTGAGTGATCGCTCGCAGACCTTCGAGAAAACCTGGCTGAGGGAGTACCAAACCCATGTTGGCGGCATAGGGTTCGACAATCACGGCGGCGATTTTGCCCGGATGTGCCGTAAATGCTGCGCGGACGGCCTCAAGATCATTATAAGGAACACTAAGGGTGGCCGAAGTCAAAGGTTCGGGAACTCCTGCCGAAGCCGGCTGATTGAGCGTTGCCAACCCTGACCCGGCACTAACCAAAAGGGCATCGGCGTGTCCGTGATAGCCCCCGTCGAATTTCAGAATCATGGGGCGATTTGTCCACGCCCTGGCTACTCGCAGAGCACTCATGACGGCTTCAGTACCTGAGCTCACAAATCTGAGACGCGCTAACGACGGAATAGCTTTTTGCAAAAGCTTCCCCAGGTGGTTTTCTTCTAGTGTCGGCGCACCAACACTGGTCAGGCGGCGAACCTGCCGGCTCACCGCTCGAACGACCGGCGCTGGCGAATGACCGAGGATATGGGCCCCCCAGCTTTGGACAAAATCCAGATATTTATGATGGTCCGGGTCTTCTAGCAAGGCTCCGTGTCCCCGTGAAAAGACCACAGGAGTGCCTCCTACCGAGGCAAAGCTACGAACCGGTGAATTAACACCACCGGGAAACAAGGTGAGTGCCTCTTGAAAAGCGGCTTGCGAAAGGGGGCTGTCCGGCATAACGGCTCCTTAGGAGGTGATTCAAAAGCTGGCAGAGTAACCAAGGGTAATTATACCGAGAAATGGTATCTCTTGACAGGGATCGCCGAGGGGGTTTAGCTGACAATATGGATAAACCTTTTCTTCCGGATCTTTCTGAACACGGCAGGGCTAAAGATGGCACACCCCTGACCTCAAACCGTCGGTTGTATGTGC
>JAJXVP010000171.1 GCA_021782055.1 bacterium
TGAAAGGGTGAAAATAATAAAGGGCGGCCCGACGTGGACCAAACATGAAGGATGCTCGCTGACCCACCCCCGGTCACCGAGGTAATTAGGCCGAGGGGGGTATTGTAAATAAGCGACTTCAGTTGCCCCTGTAAAGGCATAACCGCTTCGTGATCCGTCTTGAGGTTCAAAAGATGCAAATCTTGTTGCGACACAAAATAGGCCCAACGATCGCCACCTAAAAAGCCCAAGGGTGTTGGGTAGGGTTTTTGATCAGAAAGCTCTTGATGGAACACGGGGTGAAACTCGTTCGTTCCGCGTTCAAGAACCAAAAAGCGCTTGGGGGACATTCCCGATAGTAAAAGAATATGTTTTTCATCAGGCGAGATTGCCGTGTTATAGATAACCGGATACTGACTGCCTCCGGGATTAAAAGCGCCCCGCATGGCACCAGTTTTATCGTAAACAGTAATGCGGCCGTCCAACGAGCCTACAACAGTCAGGGTGGGGCCGGCCGCCACCGCTGTGATAATGCTTGTACGATCTTTGGTCCAAAGCTTATTGCCCTTCAAATCGTATTCAGTCAAGCCTAATCGGTCATTAGAAAAGGTATAAAATCGTTGACCTAACCAGTAGGGGTACTGCTTTCCCGGCAAATGAAACAAAGGTCCTGAAGCCGAAGCTACCTCAGTTTGATCGGAAGTTTCATCATACCAGGCATCATTGGCCCCAGAAACAGCTTCAAGGGTCCGGGCGGGACGAAAGAAAACAGGAACCCCGTCTTTCGTCAACGCTACGGTATTTTGACCAATTAAAAGCAACTTATCGTAGGCTGTTGTGGACTCAGGTGGTAAAGACGCCATCGAAACCGCTTTAACGGGAACAAGAAAGCTGTCTTTTCCCAAAGCCCGTGGAAAGAGCAAAAGGTATAGAACGATGCAAAGTGCTATTAAAATCAGCCAAAGGGCATTCTTACTTTTATCGCGTGAACTCGAATCACCAAAATAGGACATAGCATGCAGAATACCGGCCGCTCACGGCCCTGTCAATTCTGAACGGGACGGCGTCTTTGATCACTTTCTAATTTTTGTTCCCAGATTTCAATCTTTTTGCGAATATTTTCGACGTCAGAATGGTGATTCAACGCTTGGTGGAGTAACTTGAGAGCCCCTAAATAACGGATCGCCATACGAAAATCGTCGGACCGTAAGGTCGACAGCTCGTACCTCTCCCGGTATTTCAAGGCGCTCTGTTCCAAAAGTTTTAACGCTAAGTTGACATGTTGAACGGTAATTTCATAGGCCTCAGCCTGGGAATCCATATTTTGGAACAACGTCTTGGCGTTCAATAAATTTTTCACTACCGTCGCAAAACGAGCTTCGAGCTCCACAAACGCCCATTTCCATTTGGTATTGTCCCCATACCCGTCGACCACCGACTGCAAGGCAAACCCTGTTTTTACGATGAGTCGCCACCGTTGGGCGTAGTCAAGGGAACTCACCAAAGCCAACTTGGCGTCTAGCTCGGACCAGGCCACATCAACCGCGTTGGTGACCACTTGCTCCAGATAGATGATAACCTTGTAGGCGACTTTTCGCGCTTCATTGAGGAAACCTTCATTTTTGACATTGAGCAAAGTTACTGAAAGCTCGTTCATCACGACGTAATAGGAAAGAATGTTGAGATTCTCTTCCGCAAGACGAATTTTTTTGAACTCTACACCAGTAGAATCTTTTTCTATAACTTGGAGGATGAGGTTTTCTCGGTTTTGAAAGTCTTCAATGGCTTTCTTATAGACCTGAATCGCGTCCAGGTACCGTTTTCGCGCGTCAACGCCGACTTTCGCCATCTTTACCTGCCTTCCCTGCTGGAAGCAATCAGTTCCCGAGCATGTTCTAGGCCCGCAGAACTTCCCCCTCCCGACAGCATTCTCGCGATTTCTTGAACCCGGCTATCACCCGAGATCACCTGAACCTGTGTCACCGTTCGTTCACCCAAAATCTGCTTTTCAATCTTGAGATGGTGATCTGCGTAAGCCGCTATCGAAGCCAAATGTGTTACGCACAAAACCTGTTTTCGATGTGAAAGCCGTTTGAGATACCGTCCCAGGGACTGGCCAATTTCGCCGCCTATTCCTGTATCGATTTCATCAAATATAAGTATCGGAATTTGATCGGCATCACTTAAGATCGATTTTAAGGCAAGCATCACTCGGGAAAGTTCGCCCCCCGAGGCTGTTTCTCGAAGCGGTTTTAAGGGTTCTCCCCAGTTAGCGGCCCAAAGAAAATCCACCGAGTCCAAGCCCCAGACACTGCAAAGAGGCTTTCCAGATTCCCCCAATTTTCGGGCAAGTGCAATTTGAAACCGTGCTTTAGGCATACCCAAATCGGCAAGGGCCTCAACAACCTGAACCTCAAGCGCCTTTGCTGCCGTCTGGCGACGCTCAGACAGGGCAACTGCCTTTTGAATGACCTGGCGTTCTTGTTCGGCAGCTAAGCTTGCTAGCTTTTCGGCAGAAGAATCGGCATCTTCCCATAAGGCCAACCGTTCTTCTGCTTGAGAAGCCGCATCGAGGACCTTTTCGAGTCCTGGTCCATATCGTTTTTCAAGACCGTGCAAAATCGCCAAACGGTCGTTAATTTCTTCTAGCCGATTAGGATCAAAAAGCAAGCCCCGCCGGTAAGTGGACAAGCTCTCGCCAAGATCTTCCAGCTCGTAAAATACGGTTTCGAAACGCTTGAGCCCCTCTTCCCAACCCGGATCGATTGCTGCAACGGTTTCAAAGCTTGGCATGACCCTTCGTAGCGCAGTCAGAACCGCCGTTCGCTCTTCAGAAACTGCCGCTAAGACCTCAGACAAGGCACCGTGCAAGCGCTCATGCTGGTCGAGGCGGGCTTTTTCGAGCTTCAAGGTTTCTTCTTCGTCGAGTTGAGGGTTCGCTTTGCGGATCTCTTGTATCGTGTGTTGCGCCTTCGCGATTTCTTCATCCCGTGCAGCTCGGGCGGCTTGAAATTCTTCCCACTCTTTTTTGCGGCGGCTAAGTTCTTGAAATTCAACGGCAAAAGCTTGAAGCTCGGTTTCAAGCTGGCCAAAACGATCTAAAAGCTTTCTTTGCTGCTCAGTCGAAAACAAGGATTGATGCTCATGTTGACCATGAAGGTCAAAAAGAAAGCCGGTGAGATCTTCCAATTGGGCCCGAGTGACCGGAGACGAGCCGACATAGATAGCCCCGCGCTTTTGAGGACGCAGAACCCTACGCAAAATGAGCGGTCCGTCGTCGAGCATTAGATCGTTGTTCTGCAACCATTCTGCTAACTCTGTCGAAGGGGACACGTCGATCAGGCCTGAAACCGAGGCCTCGTCGGCGCCACTGCGAATAACCTCTGCCTCTGCACGACTTCCTAAGAGCAAGCCGAGCGCGCCGATAAGAATCGACTTACCGGCACCAGTTTCACCCGTTAAGATATTCAACCCGGGCTTGAAAGGTACTTGAAGCTTTTCGATGAGGGCATAATTCTGAACATTCAACTCGGTCAACATTTGATTCTCTTTTCCCTCACTCTAATTCAGTTTGGTTCGTACAACTTCATAGAAGGACCTCCGGTCAGATTTGACCAGCAAGGCTTTATAGGGAAGCTTTTCCATTTCAAGGATATCGTCCTCTTGAAGAGGAAAGGCCTCTCGCCCATCTACCGTAAGAGTAAGCGGAATTCGTTGTTTTGGCTTCACAGTAATTCGAATTCTTTCATGACCAGGAAGAACAATCGAGCGGTGAGTCAACGAATGGGGACAAATCGGCGTGAGGATCAAGGCGTCAGTTTCTGGATGAAGAATTGGCCCCCCCGCCGATAACGAGTAGGCGGTCGACCCGGTCGGGGTGGCAACAATCAGGCCATCCGCTCTGTACTCGCCTAAAAAGGTACCTGTCAGCTCCACATCCAAAACGACCATTCGCGAACTTAGGGAACCGCTGACCACACAATCATTGAGGCTGTTAAACTCAAAGGGGACTTCTCCATGCCGGATGACCCTTCCGGCGAGCATCAGCCGTTCGGATAAACCCAGCTCACCCTTAAGGTACTTATCCAGAGTAACTTCCCACTCTTCACGGACGACTTCGGTGATGAAGCCCACAGTACCCAAATTGATCCCCAAAATCGGCACCGATTGGGCATGAACAAGCCCACAAGCAAACAAAACCGTGCCATCACCACCTAAAACGACAGCTAAATCGACTTCAGGCATCTGTGCCACCAAAGGAAAGCCCCGATACCGTAAATCGTAGGTTTTCAAACCTTTGTGGTGCAAAAACGACAAAATAGCGTCCGCATAGACAGCCGCATCTTCTTTATCAAGGTTGGCTACGACAGCGACACTGCGGACAGGCATACCTTACTCCTGTGAAAAATTCCCTATGGGAGGGTGGCGAGAACCTTTCCTAGAATTTCCTCTTCTTTGGCCGTCAGGACCACAGGAAGAGGAAAAATCAACGTATGAAGGGCAAGATAGCGAGCGTTCGGACAATCGGCAAGCGTTTCAGAGAGGCCTGCGAAGGGAGCTCGGCACTCAACCCCCTTGCGTTCGGCGTAACTTTGAGCTTCTCGAGCACCTTGAACCAAAATCAAAGAAAACCAAGGCGGAGCAATTTCTGCGTCGCCTTCTTGGTGAGGCTGCCGATGACTTTTAGCCAACTTTTGAAACAGCCTATGGCGATGCTCTTTTCGTTTTTCAGACAATTCCTCTTTTTGAGGCCACATACCTAAAGCTAAAGCGGCATTCGGTGGCGGCAGTAAATCATCGGTCAACGGCTTTTTAGAAAAAAACGTCCCTAAATGTTTCGCCGTTCTGACTCCGACAACCGCACCTCGCCCTGCAGTGATCAAACTCTCTTTTCCTAGCGAGATAAAAACGGCATCGCCACCTTGACCGGCCTGAAGTTGGTCTCGGATACCTCCCCAGCCGTGGGTAATATCTTCAATCAAAAAGACACCCAAGGCTTTTAGGGTAACAAGATCCGGAAGAAATCCCAAGGCGGTATCGCTAATAACGGCTCGTGGGTTTTGCTCCAACAATGCCTTGACGCTGGCTGTATCTAAAACAGGGCAATCGGATCGGGTATCCGCCCACAAAGGAAGGGCTCCCCATTCTTCAAGAACCTGTGCCCAGAGGGGGTTCGCCAAGGGCGAAAGAATAACTTTATCGCCAGGAAGAAGGCCCAACGATCGCCATAAATACCGCATAGCACTAGCTTCGTTGCCAAAACTCCAAGCCTCGTTACAGCCCCAGGAACGCGCAAAATCACGAGCAAGCTTTTCTGAAAGTTCCCCGGGTGTCCATTGATCGTGTATCATCAAATCGAGAGCCTTGTCCCACTCTTTTCGCCGGACATAGGGTCGTGTTAAAGGTATCAGCGACATCAGCGTCCATACTGAGAAATCAACTGGAGTTCTCGGGGATCAAACAATTTACGAATATCAAGAATAACCAAGTACCCCTCGTCGTTTGAAACTACACCCTGAATGTACTCGGCCCCAATTCCGCTAATGATTTGCGGTGGAGGTTGAATATCTTCAAGATCGACCATCACAACACGAAGGATCTTATCGATGATAATACCAATTTTGGTTCCGTTGATATTTACAATAACCGAACCACTAAGTAACTCTTCGCCTTCTGCGAGTTGAAGCCGTTTAATATGAAAACGTCGATGAAGGTTAATAACAGGAATAATTTCGCCGCGGAGGTTAAAAATACCTTCAACATAGGAAGGAGCATTCGGAATGGTACGGACACTTTCCACCTTCCAAATTTCATTAACATCCATGATATCAATGGCGTATTGCTCGTTACCCAGCTGAAAAGTCACAAATTGTTTCTGGACGTCATTTTCCACGCGAAACCTCCTTCCCTAACATAGAATAATCGAAGGAAGAGCTTTTTGCAAAGAGTTCAAAAGCGAGTGGACAAAAAAAGAGCCTGGCGACGACCTACTTTCCCGCGATAGCAGTATCATCGGCGCGGGAGAGCTTAACTTCCGTGTTCGGGATGGGAACGGGTGGGGCCTCTCCGCTATGGTCACCAGGCAATT
>JAJXVP010000172.1 GCA_021782055.1 bacterium
AAATGGATAACCGCATGACAGGTTCCTTGTTGACGCATAGCTGCGACATGAAAGAGAAACTCTGGAGTATTGCCTACAGCCCTTTTTTATTTCTTTTTCAAAGGATGAAAAACCTGGCCACGTTCAAGCATTTCGATAAACTGAGCAATTTTTTTTCGACGTGTTTCTTCTTTTTTTGTCGTAGAGAGACGAAAAATCAAAGCAAATCTGTTTTGACTGCCCAGTGACTCAAAAAACTCTTTTGCTTTGGGGCTTTGGACTAAGGATTGCTCAAAGTCCTCTGGAACATCCCGGCTAGACATGGATTGATACGCGGAATCCCACTGACCGGATAACTTAGCTTGTTCCACGGCAGCAAGGCCTGGTGCTTTCATACGCCCTTCTTGCGTCAACCTGGCAACATTTTCTTGATTGACCTGAGACCAGAGGCTTCGGGTTTTTCTTTTACAAAAGTATTGCAACCAAGACTGCTCATCATATTTCGCCTTCTGTCCATCAATCCAACCATAGCACAATGCCGTATCCAAGGCTTCAGTATACGTTATGGATTGCTGAGTTGCACTTTTCTTGGCTATACGAAGCCAAATTCCGTTTTCTTGTTCATAGTTTTGTTCAAGCCATACTTCAAAGTCAGCTTCTGTCATAAAAAAGGCAATTTCTCGTTCCATGAATCAAACCTCGCGTTAAGCTTACCTCATTAGCTTGTTTGAAGATACCATTTTCATACTGCCCAATCTTAAAAAGGCTAGAACCTTGGTCAGATGTTCATGACTCACAAGTCCTCGATGTTTTGATTATCAAGAAGGATGCTGGCAACACACTTTATACCGATTCTGTCTTTGCAGCGATGTCCTCTTTAGAGGTGCCCCAAAGTTTTAAGGAGAGTGAATGGCTGAAATGTCAAGCGTACCTATTGCATCAATAGGTGAAATCAAAGTAGAAAAAATAACATGTCAATCGTTGAATTAGGAAGCCTGGTAGAACAAAAAGCCCTAGCTAACAATTGCAATATCCCCATTGATAGCATTTATATCAGCAACATGTTAGAAGAGGTTGACTCATTAATCAAATGGCCTGTCCTGATGCGATTTTGGGAAGGAATCTGTGCAGAAATGAACTTTGACGCATAAGTTAACTCGCCCACATTTAACATAACTGAAACGAGTGATTGTGATTTCATTTTCTCAATTACTCACCACGAGGTCTATATTGTCTAAAATTTCTGGGAACGTTGTCCTTATTACCGGAGCCGACGGCGGAATTGGTTACGAACTCTTGAAGGAAACCATTAAACGCGGTGCAAGTAAAATCTATGCAACAGGCATTAATACAAAACGACTACTGGAAATCGAAAAAGAATTTGGTGGAATAGTGAGAGCAATAACTCTAGACGTCACCGATAATGCCCAAATTGTTAAAGTCGCCGAAATGTGCTACGATACATCAATATTATTCAACAATGCCGGAGTTGAGTTTGCCGTCTCCTTTGGGAATCCCGGCGCCCTGAAAAAAGCGGCTTTAGAAACAAACGTTAACTACCTCGGTGTTCATAATGTCTCGCATTCTTTTTTAAAACATATGCTTAATCGCGATACTGAATCTTACATTGTCAATGTGCTATCTATTGCAAGTTTCGTCATTATACCTCAAATTGCAACCTACTGTGCATCAAAAGCCGCTGCGCATATCTTCACACAAGCATTTAGACAGGAATTGAAGGACACACGAATAAAGGTTATCGGTGTATATCCTGGCTTCGTTGACACAAAAATGATTAAAAACTTCAATGTCGCAAAAGTGACACCGGAATTGATTGCTTCAGCAGTGTGTGAAGGTATTGAAAATGGTGCAGAGTCAATTTTTCCAGATGCAATGTCAAAGGCTCTATCACAGACATTAACCTGGCAGAACCAATTTTACGTCAGTATTCTATGATGAGCCCGTCAGCCATGATAGGTTGGCTACGGTCTATTAATTATCCTTCTGTATTCTTTCACTCCACGACCTCTTGATTTTCGATGTTCCGGAAGCGTTTGACATATAATACATTAGGGGTAGCGTAATTCAACGATTTGTGATATGTCATCCAGTCGTAGTACCTGAAGTATAGTAAACGGCAATTTCTCGTTCCATGATTTAAACCTCGTGTTAAGCTTGCTCCGTGATTAAGTTTAATCAAGAAGAAAGTTCATTCCACCCCTCAGAAAATTGCCGTTCCCATAGGCTTGACCATCGTAAGACGAAATGACAGTCCCACCCCCAAATTCAAAATAAATCCTAAAGACGTGATTCAGGGGAAACTCGGCTCCTCCCAAACCGTAAAGCCCAAAACATGTTTTTAAGCCTTGGTTCAGTACCGTTACAGGTATTATAAAATTCCCTTGAAATCCCCCATAAAGACGGGGCCTGTCGTCGGTTTCGGGGTTTCCCCAGGTCATTCCCACTCCCAAATAAGTTTCTTTAAGGCCGTCATGAAGGAGAAAGCCTGTGCTGAAGTTTAAGCGCTGAATGGGATCCAAAATCACCCCCAGTCGTAGCTGTTCCTCACTGGCTCCATCGTAAAGCCCCGAACCGAGGCCTAGCAGGATTGTTCCTTGAGGGGAGGTTTGGCTTTGTCTCGCGGCTTCTAATTCATCTGAGGCCGAATCTGAACCTCGTTGCATCGAACACGTTATGACAACCTCATGGTTCTGAACTTGAAGATGGTAACTCAATATTCTTTGGGTAGCCGCCCAAGCGGGCTTCTCAGGAATTAAAGTAATGTCAGCTGTGGTTTGGTTGACTCTGGTGAGTCGTATCTCCCCAGTACAAACCGAGGGGGCGTTGGGAAAGTCAAAAGAGAATTGATATTGACGAGTTTCTCCAAGTGAAAGGGTTTGCCAGTTGGGCAATGCCGGTGAAAAGCGCAGGTCCATTCCTTCGGAGGCCCCTGTAATTTTACTGAGTGAGCCAATGTAGCCTGAGTCATTGACCAATTTATGAACGAAGGTTCCTGTAGGCAGGATCATGGAGTCCATACCAAACGTGAGATAAGCCTTATACGCATAAAAGAACGGGGGTTTAGATGTCGTCGGGTCTGGACTAACAGCATATTTCTGAGAACCGAAACGCACATAGCAAGCCTTGGTGCCCATGCCGCTACTTTCCCTCCAGAATAAAGGAAGCCCCCCATCCCTTGCGTGGTTCCCAATGTCTGTAAGTCCACCATAAATTGGGCTGGGTGCAACCCCGCCAAGATAAACTAGGGTGCAATCCTGACCGTTGTGAAGTTTGAATTGGAGAAGCCAATCGCGGTCCTGTCGGTCCTGTTTTAAGATAAAAGTTGTGGTGTAGCGTTCTCTTGGTATACCCTGCGGCACAAGTTGTTTTGCATTGAGGTAGTCAACCTGGCCCCCATCATGCCGGGTGAGAATGGCTCGAATGACCGGCAAGCCTTGGGGGCTCTCGTCAATGAAGGCTTCGACGGCTTCGTAAACGGGATTCCCTTGGAAATACACCATGAGGTGCACTGTCGAGCGTTCACTGATCAAAGTAAAAGGATTAAAAGCTTGTGCAACAGGTGGGGCAGCTTCTCCAAAAAGGTGTAACGAAGTGAAAAGAAGTGAGGTCAAGAAAACAAGGGTTTGTTTTTTCATGACTCCAAGTCTAACTAAGCCCACTCATGAAAACTGTACCTACAGTGCTCAGTTTTGGAGCGGGAGGCAGAGCTCAATTTCATAGTTCGAGTTCCCTTGAAGCGGGCGTTTCAAAATGATTTGTTGAAGGGGAGATTCACCTGGCAAAAAACCAGATCCTGGTAGCCAGGTGGAATACAACCAAGCGATAGCCGAATCGATTTGTGCCAACTTACCAGAAAAAATCACAGCTCCAAACTTTCCCCCTTCAAGTTCTAGGGTCGAAAACCCAGGGGGAGCAAGTTGACTGGGTTCTAAAGTTACCCCGGCATAGTAGCGGCATTTTTTACGGTCTGTTATGTGCGGGTCATCAAAGGAAAGCCCAATAGCTCGGGTCGCTTTGGTTAAGAGCCCAGCCTTTGCTAAGGTTCGAAAAAGCTTTCCATACGCGAGTCCAATGGAGGGGCCATAATCTGTACACCGGATATAAACCAAGCGAGTAGTCCCCCGAACTTCCACTCGAACTCCGTCTTGAAGATACGGGGGCATAGGAAGCTCTGCGGCGAATCTTTGTCTGGCCTCACGCTGCGTTAAAGCGGCCACTTTCTTGATAGCCCGAGGGGAACAGTGAAACTCTTTTTTAAAGTAGCGGGAAAAGAGAGTTGACGAAGTAAAGCCACAGGAAAAGGCGATATCCGTTAAACTTCGCCCTGGTTGTTCTGAGATCCATTTTCGTGCCGTTTCGAGACGAAGACGACGTAAATAAGCCCCTGAAGGTTCTCCTACAAAGCCGGTAAAAACGCGTTGGAAATGGTAGCGAGAAAAGCAGGCCAAATCAGCCAGTTGATCGATATTGAGTTCTTCGGAGAAATGGGCATCTAGCCAAGACAAAGCTCGTTCTAAACGTTGTCTGTATTCTTCCGTGGGGACTGACATGATAAAACATCTTAGGTGGAGCCAAGGAACTGGGTCAATGCTGCCATAAATGCTTGCCTTTTCATCAGGTCACTCGCATCTTTGTGTCTGCCAGTTCCTGGACTGAAGGGAGTGTTATGCCCCAAGAAATCCCACTCAAAAAACTTTTGCCGTGGATTCTCTACCTGATCTTTTTTGCGGTACTCAACGAGACCGTTTTTAATGCCTCAACTCCGAGCATTGCGGCTGCCTTTTCGCTCAATGCTTCGGGAGTAAGCTGGGTGATGACGACCTTTTTAATTTTGTTTGGCATTGGTTCGGTTGTGTTTGGGCGTCTTTCAGATCTCTATAGCCTGAGAACCCTCATCACACAGGGGGTGGTCATTTACTCTTTGGGTTCCCTCCTGGGATTTGTGGGAGAAACCTCATTTCCCCTGGTGATTCTGGCTCGGGCTATCCAAGGCTGGGGGGCTTCGGCACTTCCTGCTCTGGTCTTTGTCATCGTAGCCCGTTATTACCCGGAAGCTGAAAGGGGAGGCGTTTTCGGGCTGATTACGTCGATTGTGTCGGTGGGACTCTGCCTGGGACCGGTCCTAGGGAGTGTTATAGCTTCTTGGCATTGGGCTTTATTGTTTCTGCTCCCGTTCCCCACCCTCTTTGCACTTCCCTTTCTTCGAAGGATACTACCTCAAGAAGCTCGGCGTCCGGGTCGGGTGGATGTACTGGGAGCTGTCTTGGTAGCTCTGACCGTCGGTTCTTTGGTTCTTTGGCTCAATGTGGGGGGGACATTCTTCCTTTATGTCGTACTAGGTTCCACCCTCGCCCTCATTCTGGCGACAAGTTTCCTTCGAGAGCCTTTTCTGGACCCCGCTCTTTTTCGTGAAGGGAAGTTTCTGAGCGCTGTTCTTGTAGGCTTCAGTTTCTTTTCGATCGTGATGGGGGTGTTTTTCCTCGTGCCATTACTTTTAAATACAGTCCACCACACACCTCAATGGGAAATTGGTTTACTTTTGTTGCCAGGGTCCATAGCTTCTATGTTACTAGGGCCATTGGCTGGCAAGTTGGCAGATCGTCGTGGAAATCCCCTGGTCTTCACCTTAGGTGCGGGACTTCTCCTCTTGGGCCTTTTGGTCTTAGCAGAATATTTCTCCTGGTCACCCTGGCTGGTTTCTGGAACTTTGATTCTCGCGTATGGGGGGCTTGCCCTCTTCCAAACTGCCCTGATGAATAGTGTCTCGACAACGCTGTCGCCGGAAGATACTGGGGTAGGAATGGGCATCTTTAACTTGGTGAGCATTATCTCGGGAGCCGTGGGGACAGCTCTGGTTGGGAAAATCTTTGAAGCCCAGGGACAGACGGTCATTACTCCCCTGATTCTCATCTTTGCGGGAGTCGTCACCGCAGGGGTTGTGTTGTTTTTAGTTGCCTTTCGCCCTCGTCCGCGTTCCGGTGCCGGTTCCCCAGTGAACGTCACAC
>JAJXVP010000173.1 GCA_021782055.1 bacterium
GAAGGGCCAAGTGGGGCGACGCCCAGCCCAGCTCTTGCAAGATCTGTTGGCCTTCTTCTCGGTAACGGGAGATCTTTTCAGCACTCCAACTCGCCGGGGGTGCTTGAAGGTTAACCAGCCTGTCTGCCAGTTTAACCGTAGATGGTAAGGGTCCTGCCCGACGGAGACGTTCAAGACACTCACTCATTTGGAGTTCTGCCGGTAGGTCCTGGTTCTTAGTTAAAGCCTGGACGGCCTCGGTGACGGTGCTACCGGCAAAGTCTTCCAGTTCAGTCACCGTGACGGGGGTGTCTTCGAGAACGTCATGAAGTAGGGCTACCGGAAGTGCCAACGTTAAGGGGAGTAGCTCCTGATGAGCCGTGAGCATGACTTCTTGAGCAACCTGGACGAGGTGTGTCACGTACGGCAGCGAGCTTCCTGGGAGGTTTTGATTGGCGTGGGCCCTCGCGGCAAAGTACAAGGTGCGGCTGTATAAGTCCGAAAGGTGGAGCGACGAGGGCCGCTGGACGTTTGTCGACGCAAAGCCCAGACCCGCTAACCGCTGACTGGTTTCATTAACCGAATGAAAGAGGATGGCCTGCCCCCCGGCCGATTCCCAGCTTTGGCACAAAGGTTGGCTGGAAGAAACCAAGAGAGCACCACCCAACGCCAGCAGTGAAAAGTGCGAAGTGGGGAGAATAAGTCGTTCCAGCGGGACGTCAGGAAAGAGTAAATCTAGCCAGCGGCTGGTTTCGGTCAATAGCCCTGTGGCTGTGGTTGACGGAAGAAGAACACTAACTTTGGTGAAGTTGTGGCACACCTGACGCAAAAGCTCACGAGTGGCGCTTGCTTCGGCGGTCAGGATGCTTTCAGAAGAAAAGTAAACCGGAAGAGAAAGCATGACACCTCTTTGCGCAGGTTTTAGCTAAGCGCAATCGTTTGCTATTGAAATTTAGAGGTTAATAAAAAGGGTGTCAAGGGGGGAGAGAGGGGTAAAACTTGACAATCCTGACTGAAAAAGTTTAGTAATAGGTTCTCTGGAGGGACCTATGAACGCTGTCATAACACCTGCTGTCCCTCTTTCGGCCGAAGAAAAATCGCTTTTGGCGCCTTGTCTCCATGCGAGGGGACTGTCCCTTGATTTGCTTGATCTTTTAACCAACGTCCCTGAAAAAACGAGATTACTTAAGGTTTATTCTGCTTCAGGGCAATTGGTGGGACTCTCGAATGTTTTAGTGGCGTCTTCGGTGTTTATGAAGCACTGTTTTGGACCAGGAAATCATCTGGGAACCAACACGAAGTTCTTTTTCGAGGGGCATTCTGTGTCAAGTTGACGGTTTCGTTGACGTGGAATGCCAGACAGTTCCGTTTGGGCAGTGTATGGCCGTCTACACCCCACACGGGGATTCCGTCGTGCAGAAGATCTTCCACAAATCCCGCGTAAGCTACGGAGGGTATGCCTCACGGCCTTCGACTTTTCATACTTCCGGCCGTTCTCGTGCAAAACGTTCCACCTCTGCCCATCGTGCGACCAGAAACGAACCATACTCTACGCAGAGTACTTGGCCGAGGAACTGCTTTTGGAACTCCAGTGCGCCTGTGTCGCTTCGTACCAGTCGTTCGGAGAGTTTGCACGATTTCACCCCCACTGGCACGTGCTGGTCTTGGAGGTCGGCTTCGACCAATGGGGATTCCGAAACGACACAAGTCCCCGAAATGCCCGACTCCTGGGCCCGGCTTCGCAGGAAGAATTGGGCCCGCCTGCTGAAAAAAGTTTACGAGGTCGACCCGCTCCTCTGCCCAAACTGCGGCGGAACCATGGTGGTGGCCGGAATCATCGAATGGGTCGCTGGGCAACAGTAAGCCCCACCCGAGGTTCGCGGACCGCCCATTCCCCAGGTTTGAACCGCCGGTTCTGCTTTCCGTTCTGGATTGAAAACAGCCGTTGCTCGCGTCCAAAATGTCCCCGGCACGGAGTTCCCTAGGTTGTGGGCACCGATTCAGGACCGGGGTGTGGCAAGTTCATCGTCTCCGGCGGCACTTTATGCCCCGGAATCTCAGTTCCGATCACTTTTTCTCTTGACAAACCTTCCCAGCTTGTTAATATTTCGAGTATAAGAAAAAAGTATCTGAAATAAATCACTACTTATTTTCTTAAAAATCACTTCGTGGAAGTGAAAATCAAAAAGGAGATCTTATGAAGCTCTTCAAGATCTTGGCCGCAGCTTTGGCTGTTGGCGCCTTGGTCGTTGGTTGCCAGCAACCGACGGCCACGACAAACAATAACACAAATGGCGGTACCTTTACGGTGCTAGCACAGGTGAACGGACAGGTCTTAGATGACCTTGGTCAACCGATTTCAGGTGCGACGATTACCTATAACGCCCCGCAAATGCCTACCTCGAGTGCGGCCTCAGCAAGGGCTATTACGAATGTTACGACTGACTCGAAGGGGAATTTCACTGTTGCCAATCTTCAGACGGGATCCTACAGCTTCACGATTCTACCTCCTACGACGACTACGGCCGGTGTAACAACGGTGAATAACGCCGCTTATACCTTTACCTGTGTTGTTCCCACCTTAGCTCAACTAAAGACGGGAACTCAAACAAACCTTTCGAACCAAAATGTTGTCCTTAGCCAAACCTTTACCCTACCAAGGTTGGTGGGAACCATCAGTGGCACCCTACTGGAAAATGCCTCGGGGTCAACGGCCCTTCCCGTTCCATTAGGTACAGCTTTAACGCTAACTCTTCCCACATCAAACGACTCTAAACAGTCGTTTGCGGGGATTTTTGGAACTGGTGTTACTTACGAACAACCATTATTTGCCACTTACAACACCACCACCAATAGTGTCACAACTTCGATGTATGAAACATACACTACGGCAGATGCGACAGGTGCGTTTAGCTTCAAAAACCTTCCGGTGGGAACTTCGGTTAATTACAACGGTGTGAATGTCCTCGCAGACATTGGCAAGGGAAGTCAGATAACGCAAAATAGCGTACTTAATGGCCTTGCTTTGGCGACATTAAATGCTGCAACTTACATCGGGTCCTATGGGTCGACACCATCGTTGACTCTGACAAACCCTGTCAATTTGGGTGATTTTGTCTCTGCCCCGCTGGCCTTTTTGTCTTCAAGCACAACCGATCAGTACGGCAATACTGCCAACGTCCCTGCGACGACCACCTCGATCACTCTGACATTCAACAATACGCTGAGCACGCAAATTCCAACAATCAACACCTTGTATGATCTTTCGGGTGCGCCGGTGTTAGCAATGTTGAAAAATGCTGCTGGCCAGCTTGTTTCGGCGACCGTGACGGTTTCGGGAAAAACTCTGACCCTCTCGAATGTTGCCCTGAATCCTGGAACAACCTATACGGTCACTTATAACTTGGGTGACGGGATCACCTCTACAGCAACCAATCCCTTGTTTGGTACGGTCAGCTTCACAACAGCTGGTGTTTCTAAGTTGACGCTCGTTGGCAACAGTACCATTGACGCCTACGGCAACACCAACACAGTTTCTGTTTCTGCACCAATTGTTTTGACCTTCAGTAACACGCTCATGACAACTTTGCCGGTCAGCGGCGCGCCGACCGATGCAGCTGGAAACCCGCAGTTTGCTGTTTTGACAAACACCAGTGTATTCCCGAACACCAAAGTCCCAGCGACCGTAACGTTAAGTAAGAATACTTTGACCCTTACACCTTCTGCGAGCTTGTCGTATGGAACCAATTATACGTTAAACTACGCCGTGTACGATGGAGTAAACAATTCAGCGAGCAGTCCTTTAACTGGTTCTGTCAGTTTCACCACGGTCCTTAATCCCAATGCTCCTGTCGCCGTAACCAACCTGGCAGTTGATACAACACAGGCCAATAAAGGTCTCTACAATGGTGGAGCTACCTTGTTCTATGTCACCTATACGTATAATCAGCTTTACACCTACAAAGCCTACTACGCGGTGACAGCCAACGGCGTTCAAGGTGCTTGGACCCAAGCCGGCTTAAGTAATTCCCTATCAACCAATCAAGCAGGTGTGACAACCGCTTCAGGCACAATCACGATCCCGGCAGCCAGCTGGGTTTCTGGCAACACGGTCAGTCTCGAACTGGTTGAGAGCATTACTGCCAATGGTAGTTTAACGAGTACCTCGAATGTTCTGGCTATTACCGATCAAGTGGCTCCTACAAGCTATACCTATAGCGACGCTGTAAATGCCAATGCAAGCTATGTTGCTACAACCGTACCCGTGTCCCTAGCGGGCGGAAACAACACTGCTGGTACCTCGGCTAAGACCATCACGTTCCAAATTGGTGCCGGTACCGTTGGCGCCAATGAAGTGATTGCCGATCCGACGGTAACGTTTGGTACGACAACTACAGCCACCGTGTCCTCGGCACTAACGAGCTTCACCACGTACAACAATATTAGCTACCCAACCGGTGCCACAGTGACGATCACTATTCCTGCGGGAACATCGATTGCTGGTAACACCGCCGTGATTACGCTTAAAGATGCGGCAGTCAACCAGTTTACCCCGACCGGAGCTACAACTCCGTCGACCATCACGCTGAATATTACTAACTAATGTAGCTTCACCGCTGGTGTAAAAGGCCACCCCAGGCAACTGGGGTGGTTTTTTTGATAACGTCAACTATTTTCTGTAAAATTGCTTAAGAAAAAGCGGTTTCCCCCTCGCTTAAATCCAAGTATTTTTTTCTTCCATCCAAGCTTCATCCTGTTGTAACCGTCAATTTAGGATTGGTTTTCTGGTAATGCTCCACCGCCTATTTAAGTTGGCGAGTTGCTTCATTTTGATCAGGAGCTTGGAATATCCGTCGCAGGGATGAAGCGATTTCTTTACGCTGATCCAAACGCTGAGCGAAGGCCTGGGCGTTCTGTTGGAGGTGGAACCGACATCTCTGCAAGGGGACGCTGGGAAACACCGCCTGACGGGCTTTCTTAAGCCCTGCATGTGCATCACTAATAATCAACTTAAGACCTTTCAGGCGACGAGCCGACAGGTTTTCCAGAAATGAACGCCAGTGTACTTTTGCCTCACTCACAGCCACGCTGACACCCAATACCCTCCGTTTTCCTTCAGAATTGATCCCAAATGCAGTCAAAACAGCTGCATCTTCCACAATCCCCTTGCGCTGAACCTTTTCAAAAGTGCCATCGAAGTACAGAAAGGCGTAGGTTTCAAACCCGAGGAAGGCTTTGATCAACACCTGTTCCCGTTTTGAAGCTGCATACTCCCGAAGAATACTCATCCCGCCCTTATACCCCTTGGAACGTAGCCGTTCGGCCAGAACTGTGAGGTTGAAGAGCGGCTTTTTTTCGAGTATTCTGTCTATGCCTGGTTTGAACGAATCCAGGAGCCTTGGCCTCACCGGCCTAACTTTGGGTTGATAGTCGTCTCCACGATACTTTCGGACCATCCGGTCTGAGACGCCGAGAAGCTCGGCTATCTGTAGCCTACCGCCCTTTTCATGTCAAAAGCGGAACTTGGAAACCGGTGATTTCCGGAACTTTATCACCGGTGATGACATTGTCAGGTTAAAGCGAATGTTAGCTTTCTTAGGTACGGGTCAGAGACAAGGAAACACGAATGCTGAAATTCTCGGATTTCATTTGTTTTCCTTTCGGTTTCCAGAACTAGATTCTCAGCAGCAACAGGATTCTTCAAGACTTCAGAAACATATGAGAACGCTTTTTTCAAGTCGTGTGTTGCTATCCTGGAGAATTTGACTTTGTACATCAGCTTTTGAAGTAGCTCTTCAAATTCGCGAAGACTTCTTCAGATTTCAAGCTTTCATTGTAACCGTCAATTTATGCCTCATTGACTCAGGGTTTAGTGTTTTTGCACGAGTAGAAAAAATGCGTGCAAAAAACAAAAGCCGTGAAGAATGGGAGTCAATCGTTTCGGGGCAACAACAAAGCGGACTTACCAACAAAGAATATGCCCAACAGGTTGGCGTAAAACTTTGTAGTTTCATG
>JAJXVP010000174.1 GCA_021782055.1 bacterium
TGATGATTGACCGCATGGGTCCTGTGGAACCCGTCAAAAATCTCAATAAGACAGACTCGCCTAAAAAGGCGTCGGAAGCGGTGCGGTCAGATTCTATTGAAGTCTCCACCGAAGCCAAGGCCCAAGCAGAATTATTGGCCGCTCGTGAAGCGGTTCGTTCGTCCCCTGAAGTGCGCGAAGACCGCATTGCCGAGGTTCGCCGCAAGCTAGAAAACCCCAACTATTTCGAGCAAACGGTTCTCGAAGGCACGGCTGACGGTCTGCTTAAGTCCTTCGGTTTGTAAGCCGCGTAGTCGGGACTTCTCCCCATGGATTTTTTCTTTCCCCAAAAGGTAAAGCTTGGTCAGGGCGTTAGTTTAAATGTCGGGTTTGCCGCCAAAGAAGAAGGAGCCCGAGCGCTCTTAACTACCGAAGGTGCGTGGGAGGATTCCAAAGAACTCTCTATTGTTTCGCAGGCCTTAGACCGCGCCTCTGTTCCCTACATCCTGTTGACAAAAAATGCCACCCAAGCCGCTGACCGCTTTATCGAAGAGGCCGCCAGTGTCATTCGGGCCAGCCGCGCCGACGTTGTCGTCACGCTGGGAGGCAATTCTTTGCTTTCGCTGGGCCGCACAGCTGTCTGGCGGTCACAGGCCCAAAAGCCTCCGGCCCTGATCGAGGTACCTGTCAGTGTGTGCTTTCCTCTGTTACTTCGTCGTGAGGCCTTTGTCGGCTCGGGTCACCCCTCGGACTTACGTTTCGAGCCCCTTCCCGAAGGGTGGCGCCACCGCATCTTTCTTGACCCCCACATGGCGACTGGCCAAACCCCGGCCTCCTCGATCAGTAGTCTCTTGGAAACCCTCTTTTTTGCCGTCGAAGCCTTTTATCAGGATTCGTGTGGCTTGACCGAAGAAAGCCTCCTTTTGGGAGCGATCGAAGAGCTGTGGCAGCGGATGGCCAAGATCTATGAAAGCCCCGCCAATGTCGAAAACCGTCATGCCGCCGTTCAGGCGGGCTTTAACATCGCATTAGCCCTGGGCCTGATGCCCAGGGGAGCCGGGCTTACACTGGCTTTTGTTCTCGGTAGTTTACTCGAAACCGCACCGACGGCCTTTGGGAGCCTCTTTTTGGCACCCTTTTTAGAACAGTTGGCCGGTCGGTCCCCTGAAAAGACCCAACGCCTTGCCCGTGCGTTTCAGGCAGAGCAGTGGGACGGTCCGGCGTCGGCCCTAGGCCCCAAGTTGGCCCAGGATGTGCGTAAATTTCTCAACACCTACAAGCTCCCCCTTAGGCTTGCCGACTACGGGATTGTCGATACCCAAATCATCCTGGCCGCCGACGTCGTTCGCAGTATGAAGCTGGGCCGTTCCAGCCTTTTGGACAGCGATAGCCTCGAGGCCTTTTTGCGGCAAATCCTGTGACAAAACGCTTGCTGAGGAAGTCCCCGTGTGATAAGCCTAAGGCTGTGATTTTGCTTAGGCGCATGCTGGTTACCACTTGTTTGGCCGTGCTTATCCTTATGGTCCCCGCCTGCGGGGTCTTTACCGCCGGTCAGAAGCCCTTAGTGTTTGCCGTGAACCTTTCACCCCAACCAGTCGACATTCAAATTACTGAAGACGGCCACACAGTTGCCCAGTTTCAAGCCTTGGGCACCAATGAGGTGCACCCCATGATACCCATTAACGTTACCCGCGAGGTTAGCCTTAGGGTGCTCTCGCCTGGCCAACCCCCCGTTTTGTGGACCGATCAATCGGGCTTGTCTTATACCCTGCGACTGTCGAACCGTGATACCTACGCCGCCGTCGTTGACCCCCAAGGGCACCCCGCCCTTATGACGGTACATCGTGACAACAGCCCCCTGCCCAAACTTTCATTTATCAATGTAACTACCAGCTCCTTGGCCCAGGTTGAGGTCGCCCCCGATTTCAACAAAAATATCAAAGCGTATTTGCAGAATGTCCCCCCCAACCAGCCGGCGGAGTTTGCCCCCCTGCCGTCTCGGCCTTTGGCAGTCTTTTGGCAAACAGCGGGGCAGAACTTTACTGGCGACTATTTTAGTATTCAAAATGCGAACGGGCACCCTCTGTTGACCCCCTTCGAGAACAACCATTTTTACTTGGCCCTCCTGGGGAACAATCTTAATTCCCAAGAAAAGCACGGTATCATTCAAGACATCACCCCAGCCTCGTACTAAGGAGCCCTTATGCCCCCCGCAGAGTCCCTTCTCCCCGGCGTCGAGCGCCTCCTCATCTCAGAATCGACCCTACGCGCTAAGGTGAGCGAGCTGGCTCGGCAGATTAGCGCCGATTACCAGGGGAAGCGCCCCCTTCTAGTGGGGCTACTCAAGGGGTCGTTCATGTTCTTGGCCGACCTGGCCCGCGAATTGACGCTTGATAGCGAAGTGGATTTTATGCTGGTTACTTCCTACGGAAATGGCCAAGAAGCCACCGAAGTCAAAATTCTTCAGGATCTGACGGCCTCGATCCAGGGTCAGGATGTGCTGATTGTCGAGGACATCATCGATACCGGTTTTACCTTGCAAAAGATCTGTGGGCTGTTGGCCGAACGCCAACCCGCCAGCCTCAAAATCTGTACGCTCCTCAACAAACCGAGCCGACGACAGGTGGCTTTGACGGTTGATTTCTGCGGGTTTGACATCGAAGATGTGTTTGTTGCAGGCTACGGTATCGACTTTGCCCAGCGTTTTCGCTGTTTGCCCTACCTTGTGGTCGCAAAAAAGCCGGGCTGATACCTTACATTTCCTATGAAGTTTGCTATATTACTGGTATTATGACAGTCACCGAGAACAAGTACGTGACCATCGCGTACGATTTTTCCACCCCCGAAGGTTACCTTTTGGGGACTTCAGACCGCCAAGGCCCTTTGACCTTCTGTGCGGGCTCAGGCGATATTCTCCCCGGTTTGGACGCTCGTTTACAAGGCAAACCGCTGGGCGAACCTCAATCCTTTATCGTTCCTGCCGCCGAGGCGTACGGTTTGCGGGATGAAACCCTGGTTTCTGTTGTTCCAACAGCCGAGCTGGGGCTTTCGATGCCTCCCAAAGTCGGGTACCGCATCGAAGCACAGATCGGGGGACACTGGCGTACCGCGGTTATTGCCGAGGTTGACGGCGACAAAGTCACCTTGGACGCCAACCACCCCTTAGCGGGCGTCGACCTTCAATTCAACTGCACCATTTTGTCTATTGATGACGAAGCCCCGGCTCCCTCGTGCGGTTGTGGTTCTGGTGGTTGCGGCTGTGGCTCTGGTGGCTGTGACTGCGGGGCCGAAGAAACCGGTGAAAGCTGTTCCACCGGTGGTTGCGGCTGTGGGTCAGGGGGTTGCGGCTGCGGCTCTTAAAGCTAGCCGGCCGCTTTTAAAGAGAACCTCTACGAGTCATCCCCTTCCCGAAGACGGTACAAGCCGGTTCGGGAAAGGATGTAAATTTCGTGATGCGCACCCTGGCGCACATCTGTTAAAGGCCCTAACTCGCCATTGATCAATTCTTGATAAAAGTCGATTTTACGGGGGTAGCGCCGATCAAAGACCAGGCGATACAAAATTCCCTCACCTGCACCGGCAAATAGCAGTGAATCGTTCCACGCCCCTCCCGAAACAAAGGTCGCGCCACCAGGTAGCCAGGCGTGACCTGAGTTGCAGTGAATGACCGACGTTACCATACCCCACTGTGCTTCGGCCCCTCGGATCACCGGCCAGCCATAATTTTTATCCGGTTCAAGAAGATTCAATTCATCCATGGTTCCGTCGACAACCTTGGGTCCCCGGTCCAAACCGTACATGTGCCCATTGTCGCTATTCCACGCCATTCCCCGGGGGTCTCGGAACCCCCAAGACCACACCGGCGAACCGGGAATCGGGTTATCCGAGGGAATTGTTCCATCGAGATTAAGCCGAAACAAATCGCCTTTAAGGGATTTGGGGTCCTGAGCGGCGTCGGCGTCCCCGCCGGTACCCACACCCCAGTACAAACAACCGTCAGGGCCGACGCGGACAATTCCACCAGGCTCTTGTTCGGCGGCGGGTAGACCGCCCCATAAAACCTTATCGAGGACTCCGTGTCCTTGGCGGCTCACCATCCGGATTAGCCGAAAGGATTTCTTTCCGTCAAGCTGAGCAGTCTGGCTGACGTAAACGTAGCCATTCTTTGCATAGTGGGGGTCTAAAGCCATCCCCAACAGGCCAGCGTCACCAGCGCTATCGGTAGAAGCGGTCAAATCCGCCCACACGTGAGTGGTGCCATTGGCTGAAGCTAAAAGAATTTTTCCGCTTTTTTCGGCAATCAAGAACTGATCGTGGGGAAGAACTTCGAAGGCGGTGGCATAAGTTAGGCCCTTAACGAGGGCTTGGGGAGCGGCCATCAAGGGGGCCGCGCTCAGGGCTATGAGCCCTAAAGCTAGGACTGCGCGCAATTTGATGAACATGCGGGGCATTATAGTGAAAAAACACCGGTACGAAAAGCTCTTGAAAAAAGATCTTGTAAGGCGCGCGGACCCTTTTCAAAGCCCCGCAGTTTCCCTATAATAGCCCCGACCTCGGAGAGATGTCTGAGTGGTTTAAGGTACCGGTCTCGAAAACCGGCGTACGTAACAGTACCGGGGGTTCGAATCCCCCTCTCTCCGTTTTTAAAGCCGACGGGTTTGCCCGCCGGCTTTTTTTATTTAATTGCTAAGAGTTCCACGTCAAAGACTAGCCAGGAATTGGGGGGAATTGGTCCCACACCACGACTACCATAACCCAGTTGAGGGGGAATAATCAGCGTGCGCTTTTCACCTACTCTCATATCCATCAAGGCTTCGTCCCAACCGGGAATCACCCGGCCCTGACCCACAGGGAACTCAATGGGCTCGCCGCGTTGGTATGAGCTATCAAAAACCTTACCATTGAGAAACCGGCCTTCGTAGTTGGCAACGACAATTTGGCCTTTTTTGGGCTTAGGCCCTGAACCTTCGCGGTCAACAAAATATCGGAGGCCGCTGGGAGTCACCTGGGCGCCCTTGGACAACTTATCGAGAAGTTCAACTTCAGCATTCGCTTGGGCTTTTTCAGAGGCTTCGTTCTTGGCTAGCTGAGCCTTTTCGAGCGCATCAAAGCTTGCCTGAGTGGGATGAAACTGATTGGCCTCGGCCCCTACCCTCACAATTTTAATCGAAATAATTTCGTCGCCCTGCGAAATCGCGTCCACGACATCCTGACCTTCGACCACATGGCCAAAGATGGTATGCTTGCCATTCAACCACGGAGTCGCCTCATGCGTGATAAAAAACTGACTGCCATTAGTATTGGGGCCGGCATTCGCCATCGCCAACACGCCGGGACCGTCAAACTTAAGGCTGGGGACAATCTCGTCCGCGAACTGATACCCAGGTCCGCCGGTACCGTTACCCAACGGGTCCCCCCCTTGAATCATGAAGTGAGCAATGACCCGGTGAAAGTACAGGCCATCATAAAAAGGCTGACCAGGGTTTTGCCGGTTTAAGGTACCTTCGGCCAGACCGACAAAGTTGGTCACGGTCAACGGTGTCTGTTTATAATAGAGCGACAACACGATGTCGCCTTTGATTGTCGAAATGACAGCGTAAACGCCATCACCGTACTTTTCAAACGATGCCACGGATTCTCCTTGAACGAAAGAACCGGGGACCAAGGCCAAAAGTCCAGCCAAGAGCCACACCGCTTTCCTGCGTAAATTCATGCTTTCTCCCCGGGTATCCAGCGAATACCCGGGGGTAACCGTACCACGCTCCCGAACGCTGACGCAAGAATGGCGCCTTGCAAACCAAAGGTGTTGACACTTGCAAGGAGGTTTGTTAGGGTATACCTATTGTTTCTTTTAATAGAAACAGTAAGGAGCCTTCCGTTGGAAACCTTGGTTCGCATCCTCAGCGGTGAACGCTTTACCCCCTACAGCCTGGCCGTCAAACTGGGTGCCAAAGTCGTGCTGGAGTCTTCCAGCTATAAAAAAGGACGAGAACGCTACAGCGT
>JAJXVP010000175.1 GCA_021782055.1 bacterium
GCGCGACGCTAGGGGTTTGTCCATGCGCCAAGCACCACCTGGGAACCGCCTTTTGCCAACGTTCAAGAAACTCGGCGCGGGGGTAAATCTTTGCCCCTAACTTTAACTTATAACGCATATAGGGGTGTCCTAAGTTCCAAAAGGCCAACCCCCTCCGTTGGAGCTCTTGGGCTAAAAGGATCAGCTGGATGGTGCCCCACCCTCGCGCCCAAGGGCCTTCGCGTTGGGCAAAACCAGTCAAACTGGTGTACACCGCCCCGGTCACATAGCCCACTTCGCCCGCGATTAGCTTACCGTCTGCCCGCAATTCGACCCCCCAGACCCGAAACGACGCTTCGGCGTTCTGGGCTAAATAGCACAACAAGGTGGGATACGGGGGTATCAGCCAGGACTCTTGGCCCCAATGCGCTTCGAGGGCCGCTAGCACGGGTGCCGGGTTCTCGTTCAAGGTGAGGACCACCCGCCCCGAGGTGACCTCTGAGCTTTTTAACAACCGCCCCGCCGACCGGCCAATGTGAAGCTGATCCCAATCTAAAACGGCATAGGCCTTTTGCAATTCGGGGAGCAAAACGGGCCCGGCAGGGGTTTGTGTGGCCACGGCAATAAACCCCGCCGAGGCCTGACTGCGGTAGAACAAGGGGCTCCAATTGAAGCTAAAATAGTAATCCTCGTCGCACTTGGCCAGCGCGGTGAAACGTTCGGGGGTGAGGTCGGCCAACAAGAGCTGGTTCATCCGCGCCTTCTTTTGGCCAGCTCTAAAAACGTCTGCCCATAGGGAAGGTTTTGTTCACCCTCGCGGAACCCGGCGTAAATTTGCTTGAATACGCCCTGTTCCCCCAAGCGTACCGCTGTCACCGGGTAGTTACGTGCGTATTCGTCAACCAGCCAACGCGGCAACGTGCCTACACCCCGGCCGTCGGCGATCAGCTGAAGCAAAATTTCGGTAGCTTCGACCAGCTGGTGACGACGCGGGCGAATGCCCGCAGGGGTTAAAAAGCCGGTAAAGATATCTAAGCGGTCGGTGTCCACGGGGTAGGTATACAAAACTTCTCGGGCAAAATGACGCGGCTCAACGTACTCAAGGCGTTGCCAAGGGTGTTCGGGCCCCACGACCGCCACCGCCTCGTAGTCAACCACCGCCTGAAAGCTTAACCCGGGCTTAAACACCGGGTCGGGCGTCAACAGAAGGTCAATTTCGCGTTGAAAGAGGGCACCTAGCCCGCCGAATTGAAATTTCTGCCTGACATCGAGGTCCGCTTCGGGCCACTCGCGCAAAAAGTCCGGGGTGATTTTTAACAGCCATTTGTAGCAGGGGTAACACTCGGTGCCAATTTTGAAGGTACCCCGCTCGCCGCGGGCGAACTCAGTCAGGCGTTCTTCGAGCTGTTCCCAAGACGGCAACAGCCGTTGCGCCGAGGCCAAAAGCCAGGCCCCCGCTTCGGTAAACTTAAGCGCCCTACCGTCCCGGTGCCACAGGCTGACCCCCAGCAAGGTTTCGAGCTTTTTGATGCTATGGCTAAGGGCCGACTGCGTCAGATGCAAGGCCTCGGCGGCCGCCGTGAGCGAGCCTTTTTCGTGCACGGCCCGCACAATTTCGAGATGGATGCGCTCTAGCTCCCCCATGAAAATCTCCTTCTATGAATTATGCTCATGGATCGGTGAAAAAAAACCATTTTTCTTAGCAAAAATTCGTCGCTATTCTTGCCCTACCAAGCAACGACAAGACACGACGAAGGAAGGACCCCATGGCACTGACCCATAATCTGGGAAGCCCCCGCATCGGAGGGCACCGGGAACTCAAAACCGCACTAGAAGCCTACTGGAAAAACGAACTTTCGCAACAGAACCTTGAACAGACGGCGGCCGAACTCCGCTTTTCACAATGGCAGGCCCAGACCAGCCTCGACTTGCTCCCCGTTGGGGATTTTTCGCTCTACGACCACGTTCTGGATATGAGCGTCACCCTAGGCAACCTGCCCGAACGGGTACGCTCGCTCCCCGGTAGCGAGTTGACACGCTACTTTACGGCGGCTCGTGGCGGCGAGGTCCCCGCTGGGGAAATGACCAAGTGGTTCACCACCAACTATCATATTATTGTTCCCGAGTTTCACGAAGGCACGCAGTTTCAGCTCAACCCAGGTCGGTTAGTAGAGCAATTGCGCGAGGCTCGTACCGTTAAAGGGCAGGTCAAAGCGGTCCTGGTGGGCCCCGTGACCTACTTGGCCCTGGGCAAAGCGACCTCAGGGTTTGCGCCGCTATCGCTTTTACCCCGCCTGTTGCCTCTCTACCAGGAGCTGTTGGCCCTGTTAGCCGACGAGGGTGCCAGCTGGGTGCAAATAGACGAACCCCTGCTCTGCCAAGAACTTTCAGTTTTGCAAACCCAGGCGTTCCGTCAGGCCTACCAGGCGCTGGCCTCAAGCCCCGTTCCCCTTTTGTTAACCACCTATTTTGGCCGCTTAGCCGAAAACTATGCCTTGGTGCGCGAGCTCCCAGTGGCGGGTCTGCATATCGATGCCCAGCAGGACGAAGCCCGCAGCATCGAGGCTGACTGGCCGCTTGAAAAAGTGCTGTCGTTAGGCGTGGTCAATGGACGCAATATCTGGAAGACAAACCTCAAGGCTGTTATCGAGCAGTGGGGGCCTGCCGCTAGGCGCCGGGGCGATCGGCTGTGGCTGGCCCCCACCTGTTCGTTATTGCACGTTCCCCTTGACCTGAACTTAGAAACCCGGCTACCAAAGGACCTTAAGCAACGCCTGGCCTTTGCCCAGCAAAAGCTTCACGAGCTAACCCTGGTCGCCAAGGCCTTTAACCACGGTCTAGGCTCGGTAGCCGACGAGCTAGATTCCTATCGAAGTCCGGAACGCCCTACCCCACCGCCCAGCGCGCCTTTACCAACCTACCGCCGAGGCCCCTTTGAACAGCGTCAGGAGGAACAAGCTAAGGGGTTGCGGCTCCCTTTGTACCCAACAACCACCATCGGCAGCTTTCCGCAAACTGCCGAGATCCGTCGAGTACGCCGCGCTTGGAAATCTGGCAAACTCTCGGACTCGGCCTACCACGAGGCGATCCGTGCCGAGATTGCTTTCGCGATTTCGCGTCAGGAGGAGCTGGGACTGGATGTGCTGGTGCATGGCGAAGCCGAACGCGGGGACATGGTAGAGTACTTTGGCGAACAGCTGGAAGGGTTTGCCTTTACCGAGTTTGGCTGGGTGCAATCGTACGGTTCCCGCTGTGTTAAACCGCCGATTTTATACGGCGACGTGCGCCGACCACACCCAATCACCGTTCCGTGGATAACCTATGCCCAAACGTTGACCAGTAAGCCGGTTAAGGGAATGCTCACCGGGCCGGTGACCATTTTAAACTGGTCGTTTGTCCGCGAAGATCAACCTCGGGCCCTGACCTGCCAACAAATCGCGTTGGCACTCCGCGAGGAGGTTCTTGACCTTGAAAAAGCCGGTATTACGATTATTCAAATTGATGAGGCCGCTTTGAAAGAAGGCATGCCGCTCCGCCGGGACGAGGGTCAAGCTTACCTGGCCGAAGCGGTTCGGTGCTTTCGTTTGACCGCAGGCGGCGTACACGATAGCACCCAGATTCACACCCACATGTGCTACTCGGACTTTCGTGGAATTCTTGACGCCATCGCGGCCTTGGATGCCGATGTTTTGACCATCGAGACGGCAAAGTCGGGCGGCAACCTGTGGGATTCGTTTCGCGCCTTTGCCTACCCCAATGCTGTCGGCCCCGGTGTTTACGACATCCACTCGCCTCGGATTCCCAACGTCGACGAAATGGTGAGCCTGCTTCGAACCGCCGGCGAGGTGTTGCCGCCCCAACGGCTATGGGTAAACCCTGATTGTGGACTCAAAACCCGGCAGTGGAGTGAAGTTCTCCCTTCTCTCACCAAGATGGTCGAGGCGGCACGTCAAATACGCGGCCGTTCAGGTGCGGAAACGCCCCATGTGATCTAGCACGACCAACGCGGCGCGGCGATTGTCTTCGGCCAAACCCCCTACCCGGTTGGCGGCCGAAGAGATTTCGTGGATCCCCGAGGTTGTTTGTTCCATAGCCGTGCCCACCAAAAAGATCTTTTGCAAGAGTTCGGTGATCTGGGTGCGAAAACGTTCCATTTCGGTTCGGACGGTTCCCGAGGACTGGGTGGTGATCTCGGCGGCCTGTTTCATCGCCCCGAGCGACTGGATAATCACCACCGAGGCGGCATTTTGCTCGTGCATCGACGAGCTGATTTCTTTACCCAAGTTATTGAGGGCCGTGATACGCCCCACAATGGCTTCGAACGCCGCCGAGGCAGAACCCGTGGAACGTTCGACATCTTTTACGGCGTTGCCGATGCTTTTGACATCGGTGGCCATGGTCTTGGAACGAGCCGAGGCGTTTTCGGCAAGACTGCGAACTTCGGAGGCTACCACGGCAAAACCTCGCCCAGCGTCACCCGCATGCGCGGCTTCGATAGCCGCATTCATGGCCAAGAGGTTGGTTTGCGCCGCAATTTCGGCGACTTGGCTGTTGGCCACCTGAAGTTGACCGGTACTTTGCGTGATTTTACGCACCTCGTCGACCACCCGGGCAATGAGCAGACTGCCTTCGTGAGAGGCCTGCACCAACTGGTCAAACTCGAGCGACATCTTGGCAACAATATCGGTGACCGAGTGGATGTTGGCGGCCATTTCTTCGATCGAGGCCCCCGATTCGGAAAAGTTACGGACTTGATCGTCAACCAGAGCCGCCGCCTTGGCGGATTCATCGCTGATCAGCTCGACCCTCTTTTGAACCTCGAGCGCGGCGTCTTGTTGTTGACGACTCATTTCGCGCGTTGCCTCGCTGACCGAGGCAATTTGGTCGGCGGCCGTTGAGGTTTGCGTCACAGAAGAGGCAAGCTCTTGCGCAATACGCTGAAGCCCTTCGGCGGCCTCGCCCACTTCGTTAACCAGGCGACGCATACTCGCCAAAAAGGCGTTAAAGTGCCCGGCAAGCTGAGCGAACTCGTCCTTACCCCGCAAGGGGAGCTCTTCGGAAAGGTTGCCCTGACCCGTAGCTAGAGCGTCGATGTGGGCGTCTAAGCGGGTAACCGTCTTGAGCATTCGCCCGATGACCCAGAGCGCTGTGACGAGAACCAACAACAAAACCAGCACCGTCACACCCACCATCGTCGTCAGCGACGACACCCGTGCGGCTTGCAAAGCCTGAAGTCGAGCTAAGTTTTGGTCGCCTACCTTTTGAAGCAGGTGAGCGAGCTCGTTGATGAACGAAGTCATGGCGCCAAAAAGTTCGGTGCTATTTATACCGTAGTGGCCACGATCAGCGTTTTTAACGATGGTCGTGACCGCCGTCAAAGCTTGCGTATACCCGGGAGTGATAAACAGGAGCTTGAGCGCCGATTGATCGGTGTTGCTAATCACAATCGCGGGAGACTCAAGGTTAGCACTGAGCCTACCCGCTAAAGCTAAAATCCGCTGAACTGTTGTGTCATCGACCGGTCGGTTCGCTGCAGCAGTTGAGGATAAAACCGCGCGCAGAAGGCCTGCGGCCTCTTTACCCTCTTCGAGAAGAATTGACGAGTTAATAGCCTTGCCAACGCCAAAACTCGTGACCCCATTGGCCACGACGGCATACAACGACAACAGCTGACGAATCATCGCCGTATAACCCTGACGAACTTCCGCACCGGAAAGTTGGTGGCTGTCTACCCCGCTTCGAAGGACCGTTAAGCCTTGTAACGCCTGAAGCGTCTTTTGTTGAACTCGTTTTGACAAGGTTGAGACTTTTAAGGCTTGGACAAAGGCCGTTAGGGTTTGGTCGGTAGCCTGACGGCGAGCATCGAGGGGCACAGGGAGCTTGCCGCCCGCTAAAACGACTACCGAGGTACCCCGCTCAACCTGAAGGCTGTT
>JAJXVP010000019.1 GCA_021782055.1 bacterium
GTTTTGTCTTTCTGTTATGGACAAAACCTTCGGGCTATGCTAGATTCACTGACTGAATCCGTACAAACGAAACTTGCGTGGAGGGATATGTCGACAAAAGAGAAGGATTTTCGGATCAATGACAAGATCCGGGTCAAGGAAGTGCGTCTTATTGGCGGAGAAGGTGAACAGAAGGTAGTTTCCATTGCCGAAGCCCTGCAGATGGCGAGGGAAGCTAATCTTGACCTGGTCGAAGTAGCGCCGAATTCAGTTCCTCCTGTTTGTAAGATTATGGACTTCGGCAAGTTCAAGTTTGAACAGGAAAAAAAACTTAGAGACGCCAAGAAAAACCAAAAGATCACCCAGCTAAAAGAAATTCGGATGCAACCTAAAATTGAACGCCATGACATGGAGTTTAAGGTTAAGCACATCAAGGATTTTCTTGAAGAAGGGGATAAGATCAAGGTGACGGTGAGGTTTCGCGGAAGGGAAATGGCTCACCCGGAACTTGGTAAGGTCGTTTTAGAAAAGGTCTTGGAAATGCTTGAGGGAGTTTACGTTGTGGAGAGTCCTACAAAAATGGAAGGACGCTTCATGTCGGTGACGATTGCCCCCAAGGCAAAAAAATAGGAAGGGGAAGCTGATGCCCAAGATGAAGACCCGGAAAAGCGCTTCAAAGCGTTACAGCTTGACAGCCGGCGGAAAGGTCAAGTTTAAGAAACTCGGTTTAAGGCATATTCTGACGAAGAAAAGCCGCAAACGAAAAAGAAATCTCGGACAACCCGGGATTCTGTGCGAGTCCGAAGCTCGCCGCGTTAGAACACTGTTGCCTTACGGTTAAGGAGAATTTGAGATGCCTCGAGCAGTAGATGGAACCAGGCGGAGTGACCGCCGTAGAAAATATACAGAGATTACTAAGGGTTTTCGTGGACGAGCTAAGTCCAATTTTCGAACAGCCAAAGATGCGGCTGCAAAAGCCCTTCAATACGCTACTCGCGACCGCAAGGCTAAAAAGCGTGATTTTCGTCGTTTATGGGTGACCAGAATCTCGGCGGCAGTCCGTGCCGAAGGTTTGACCTACTCACGCTTTATTCAAGGCTTGAACAAGGCTCAGATTGCCTTAAATCGCCTGGCTTTGTCCAATTTGGCAATCGAAGATCCTCAGGCCTTTGGGTCAATTGTTACGAAAGTTAAAGCCGCTTTGGCCAGCTAGGGGTTTTTGTTATGATTCACATCGACCAGGTGCGAACCTTAGAAATTAAAGTCAAACAGGCCGTGCAGTTAGTGGTGCACCTCCGCCGTGAAAATGATCATTTACGGTCGCGTTTGGCGGACACTGAGGTTCGTATCCAGGAGATGGAAGAGCTCCTTGCAGCTTTAAAATCTGCACAAACGCAAATGGAAATTGGCATCCAAAGCGCTTTAAATGATTTGGGACAGATTGATACAAGTTCCCCCGTCGTAGAAAATGAGGGGGACTTGACTCAAAACCCTGTCATGGATGTTTCAACTGAAACTACCCAGGCGGTTTTTGAACCCATTGAGGATGCCTTTGAACCTGAAGCCTTTGAGTTGCCCTCCCATGAGGTCGCTTTACCTGAGACTCAAGAACCTTCCGAAGTTCAAATTTCCGACGAAGTCGTAGCAGCGCCCCAAGAACGCGAGATTGAACAGCCCGGTCTTGGCATATTCTGAGAGTAATGGCGTCACAATTGCTTTCCGTACAGCTTTTGGGTGTATCTTTTACCTTAAAAAGCGATGAAAACCTTGACTATCTGAAAGAAGTTGTCGCCTATTATCAAAAGAAGATTGAGGAGACTAACAGGTCCTTAGCGAATGGAGATGCCTTAAAAACAGCTCTACTTGCGGGTATTCTTTTGGCGGACGAACTTTTGAAAGAGCGTGAAAAGGTTTCTTTGTCGCGCCCCGAAGCTGAAGAAGCAGAGCGGATAACCCGTTCCCTGATCGAAAGGATTGATTCAATCCTCGCGTAAACGCTATGGCGATTGTAACCAGTCAGCAAATACAAACCTACTTTGACTTATACCGCTCCATTGAAGTGACTCTGACGAAAGAGGTTTCAGGCCTCCTGGGGTTTCTCCAAGAGCAAATTTTCCTCAAATTTGGTGGCACCACGTGGCCTTGCATTCTGTACTCCACCTCGCTCGAAGGGGCAAAGGTGATTCTCAACCTAAAGGCGGACCAACTGGAGCGTCTAAGAACCTCGAGTAATCTGGGGTCGTTACGGTATTGTTTTCGCCAACCAGATAAAGGGGAACCGCTTACCTTTTTTGTAGGTATTCGGGTGAAGGGCTACAATCGATACAATAGTGGACCGCATAAAGATCTATACTTCATGACGTTAGAGTTTTCACAGCGTCCACCGGATGACCTGATCGAAATCGTTGGTCATTTTCTTGAGGCCAACGTGAACTCGGCCAAGAGACGGGATGAGCGTATTCCTGTCAACGAAAAGATTATTCAGAAAATTGGCTTTCTTTCTTGTGCCGCGATTATTAGCGTTGAACAAGTCGATCGAAAATGTTTGTTGCGGGATTTGTCGTTTGGGGGTGCCAAACTGATTCTCCCCGGAATTGCTAAGTTTTTGAATAATCGACAAGCAGTTTTAAAACTGCTCAATGGGGAAGATGGTAAGTTGCTTGAGCTTGAGGGTTCTTTTGTTCGTGTTGACCCAGTAGAGGGCCGTAAGGATTTAACGCTAGCGGCGCTTCAGTTTACCCCCGAGGCAGTTCCTCAAACCTATAAAATGAAAATTAACGATTTTCTTCGGATGCAAGCCAAATTTATGGCCTTAAAAGCCTCTTCCGAAGGAACGAAGGAGTCACCGTGAGTGTAGCTCGCGACTATAAGCTGTATTATGTTCAAGTACCTCAAGAATTCGCGCGTACGCTCGGCTCGTTTCAGTTGAATCCTGCCATACCACTTCCTATCGAAGGCCGAAATGCTGGTGTGCCTGATTTGGCCGAACTTTCTTGGGAACAAATTATCGCCGCTATGCTGAAAATTATGGCCTGGGAGCGTTCCCATCCGGATTTCGGCTACTATAGGGAGTTTATTCTTGCGGTACGGCCAGAAATTTTTCAGGAGCTGTCGAGTACTGGAATTGTTAAAGCACAAGCGAAAGACTTTCGGCTGGCCGAAGAGGTGTTTTTGGCCTTAGAAGGCTTAGACCCGACCAATCCCCGCACCCAGTTGAACTTAGCACTGTTATATGATGAACAAGCAGAGGCTCTGTCGCAACGCCAATTAGGTGAGGACGCGGAGGAATGCCTCCTGCAAGCGCAAAAACGTTTTTCTGAAGCGATGATGGCTACTCCGCCGCTCCCTGATGCTTTTTTCTATGCTGGGTTTTTCCATTTAAAGCAGAAGAACCTTGAACGGGCTCGCGGGTTGTTCGACGCCTTCTTTGACTTGAGCCGCGATGAGTCCAAAGTCAAAGCGGCAAAAAAGGCCCTGGCAGAGTTTGACCGGAGGGATGGTTTTGATCGGCTCTTTAAAGAAGCGTACGATTTTATTCTTCTGGGGCAAGAAGAAAAAGGAATCGAACGCATCCAAGAGTTTCTTGCGCAAGATCAGGGCGTGTGGAATGCTTGGTTTTTGTTGGGCTGGGCCAGACGACGTTTAGGACAATGGCAGGACGCCCTTACCGCGTTTGCAGAGGCACTATCGAGGGGTGGGGATGAGGTCGACCTTTTAAATGAAATGGCCATTTGTCAAATGGAGCTGGGTCAGCTCAAAGAATCTCGCCGACTTCTTGAAAAGGCCCTTCGTCGCGATAGCGAAAACACCAAAATCCTCTGCAATTTAGGCGTTTTGGCATTTCGTGCAGGGGATCACGAGCAAGCTCGGGGCTTTTTTGACACTGTCCTTGAATTTGACCCAGAAGACCCTGTGGCCGAACGCTGGTTGAAAGATCTTCAAACCGCTGAAACCGGAGACGAATAACATGCTGCCGATGTCCCGGCTTGACGAGTTTGTGGACCGTCTAAAGTTTTTACAGCAACAACGGCGACGATGGTCTCAGGCCAATCAAATTTCTTGTTACCGTCTCTTTGAAGAAGATGTTTTTCCTGTGATCATAGACGTCTACGAAAAAGATATGGTTTGCTATGTCTTAGAAGAGCCGGAACAAGAACAAGACCTCGTTCAGGTGGTTCAAACCCTGCAAGAGGCTCTAGGGTGGTCAAGCGATCGGATTCACCTCAAGAGGCGGCATCGGCAAAAAGAAGGGGCGCGCTACGAGCGTCTTGGCCAAACAGATCAGCTGGTTACGGTACGGGAAGGCGGATTGAAATTTTTAGTCAACCTTTACGACTACTTGGATACGGGTTTATTTTTGGACCATCGATGGACACGGTCGTATGTTCGTGGGCTATCCGCGGGTCGTCGCGTCTTGAATCTCTTTGCGTATACGGGGAGTTTCACGGCTTACGCGGCCCAAGGCGGAGCCTTTGAGACAGCGACCGTGGACCTGAACGTCAACTATGGTGAGTGGGCCAAAAAAAATCTTACGCTCAACGGTCTTGACGGGCCAAATCATCGCTTTTTCCGTCGGGATGTCTTTGAGTTCTTAAAATCTGAAACACGAAAGCAATGGGATTTGATTATTCTTGACCCCCCTACCTTTTCACAGTCAAAAAAGATGGAAGGGACGTTAGATGTGCAAAGAGATTACCCGGCGCTCATCCAGGGGTGTTTAAAAATTTTGTCGCCGGATGGAATTCTTTTTTTTAGCAACAATTATCAGAAGTTTAAGTTTGATGAACGGTTGTTTCCGAAGGTGCGCTGTCAAGAAATTACGTCTTTGACAGTTCCTCGAGATTTTCATAAAGGCATCCACCGGTGTTGGTTGTTGACCCGGGAAACGGCTCCCAAAATAACGTTGTCTTTGTTGGATAAGGGGGCCGGATGACAGGGGCGTGCCGTCGGTGCGGAAAATTCGAAGTATTAACCAAGCTGGAGGTCATTCGTGACGGCGAAAAGCAAGAATGGGATGTCTGCCGCTCTTGTTTAACAATCCTTTTAGGGGAGACTCCTCCCGAAGAAAAAAAAGTCTGCCCTCAGTGTGGGCTGTCCTGGGACGAAGTCCAACATACCCGTCGTTTAGGCTGTCCTGACTGTTACGTTACCTTTTCCTCTTGGTTAGAGGAACGTTCCCGTCGGCGTGGCTGGCCTGCTTTTCAGGCGGAAAGACCGGTATGGACTGTGAATACCTCGCCGCTAGCCCGTCAAGAGCGCTTGGCTCAGTTGCAAACCGAGTTGAGGTCTGCGGTTGAAGGGGAACTATTTGAGAAAGCCGCTCAACTCCGCGATGAGATTCGAGCCCTTCAGGAGTTGGCGTGACCCCAAGCCTTGACCCGGAACAAAGTTGGTATTCCTCACCTGGCAAGCCCCATCCGTGCGTTCTTGCCCTTCGCTGGACGGCTTTTCGCAACGTCGAAGGGTGGCCCTTTTCGGCAAGGTGTCGTCCTGAACAAAAGCAAGTGTTAAAACAGCGGTTGAGCGAGGTTGTTCAAACCGACAAAACTCTCAGTTCCCCCTTTATTTGGAAAGAGGCTCCTCCCTTAACCAAAGCCTTGGCCCAAGAGCGACTTTTGGTACCCGAGGGACTAGTTCAGGATAGGGAGGCTTTGTCGTGGTGGTCGCCCCGTGATGTTTGGGGTCTTCATTGGGGTGGTGAAGACCATCTTAGGTTTCGTCAGCTTAGCCTTGGGTTTCAGCCGCAAGAAATTGAAAGTTTTTTGTCGAGCCTTGAAAGCTGGGGGCAACGCTTGGGTTTTGCTTGGCGTCCCGGGTGGGGGTGGGTTACGGCGGATCCCTCCCATGCTGGCAGTGCTCTTCAGGTATCAGCACTCTTGCATCTTCCCGCCTCTGAAGCTTCGGGCTTGTGGGAAGCCATGATGAAAACCGTAGAGCGTCAGGGGTTTTCGCTTCTTCCCGTCTGGGCCGGAAGCCGAGGAGAATCGGATTTTTTCTGGCTACAAAGCGCCTTTTCTCATGGGCGAACTGAGCAAGAGTTGCATTCGGTGTTGGTGTCGCTAATAGAAAAGATTACCAAGGGCGAAATTGAGGCTCGTCAACGAGAAGCTAAACTCAAGAGGCTTGATTTAGAGGATCGTGTGGGAAGAGCCTGGGGCTTGCTCGCCCATGCTCGAAGGTTGTCTTGGGAAGAGACCTTGCCTGCGTTATCGGCTTTGCGAAGAGCTCCAGAATTGATTATAATAAAAGAGAGCGTTAGTGATCGTCTTGATTCCTTATTTTTTCGCTTGCAGGGGGCTCATTTACGAGCCCTTTTAGCCAGCCAAGATGGTGAGGATGTTTTACGATCCGACGTGCTTAGGAATATTCTGCTGGGGGGCAAGAAGAATGTTTAAAGGTTTAACACAACGAGCTCAGCGCATCCTGACCGTTTTATCGCAAGAAGAAGCTCGACGTTTTCATTCTGATCAGCTCCTCCCCGAGCATGTCATTCTGGCCCTTCTTAAAGATGGCGAAGGCATTGGATATAAAGCGCTAAAATCTATGAATGTTGACCTCAATGCACTTCAGCTCGAAATTGAAAAAGCGATTCCTCGAAAACCTTCAGGTTTTGTGTTAGGGGATGTCCCGCCCTCTAAGCGAGGAAAGCGAATTTTAGAAGAGAGCGCCAATGAAGCAAGAGCCTTGGGGCACGAGTACATTGGCACCGAACATCTTTTGCTGGCGGCGGTTGCCGAAACAGGAAGTGTTGTGTCCCTCTATCTTCAAAATAATAGTATTACCATTGACACCCTGCGTGAAGTGATCAGCGATCTGTCTGGCGGCTCCCCGGTACGCACTCGAGAGCCCCGGCAACTTCCGGCTGTTGAAGATCAACGCTGGAAAAGGCCTACGCCCAGTATGCCGAATAAAAAAACAACGCCGACTCTCGATGAGTTTTCGCGCGATCTTACGGCACTGGCACAGAAAAAGGCCTTAGATCCTGTGGTTGGTCGAGAAAAAGAAATGGCCCGCGTGATTCAAATTCTCGCCCGCCGTACTAAGAACAACCCGGTTCTGATTGGCGAACCTGGGGTGGGAAAAACCGCGATTGTCGAAGCTTTGGCTCAAGCGATTATAGCCGACGCTGTACCGGCGTCGTTGTCCGGAAAACGGCTCATGACCCTGGACTTAGCCGCACTGATCGCTGGCACCAAATACCGAGGGGAGTTTGAAGAGCGACTCAAACGGGTAATGAAAGAAATTACCGCGGTAGGAAACGTCATTCTCTTTATTGATGAATTGCATACCATCATTGGGGCCGGTGGTGCAGAAGGGGCTATCGATGCCAGCAATATGCTCAAGCCGGCCCTGTCTCGCGGCGAAATTCAGTGCATAGGTGCGACTACGTTAGCAGAATACCGTAAGCATATTGAAAAAGACGCCGCGCTGGAAAGGCGTTTTCAACCGGTTATCGTAGGGGAACCTTCGGTGGAACAGGCTGTCGAGATCCTTCAAGGTATAGCCGATAAGTATGCTCAATTTCACAATGTAGTTTACACTCCCGAGGCGATTGAGGCTGCCGCTTCGTTATCGCATCGGTATATCTCAGATCGTAGCCTTCCCGATAAGGCCATTGACTTGATGGATGAGGCGGGTTCTCAGAAAAAAATTGAAAATAACTATCGGCCTGTTGAAGTGTCTCAGCTAGAGCAACAAGTAGAAGCGTTGGTCAAAGAAAAGAACGAGCTGGTGAGCAACCAAAACTACGAACGGGCCGCCGCTATTCGCGACGAGGTCAGGCGTCTTAAGCAAGAAGTCGAAGAAGCTCGTCAACGGTGGGAAAATCATTCAGAGGCTCAGCCCCGTACCGTAACCGTCGAAGACATTCAAAATATTTTGGCGGATGTTACCGGGATCCCTTTGAACCGGATTGCCCAAACTGAAGCAGAAAAACTCTTACAGGTTGAAGCAGTTTTGCACCAGTCGGTCGTGGGGCAAGAAGAAGCGATCTCGGCGATTGCCTCAGCGATCCGCCGGGCGCGGACGGGTTTAAACTCTCCTCGTCGACCGTTAGGCTCGTTTATCTTTTTGGGTCCCACCGGAGTCGGCAAATCGTTGTTAGCCAAGACGCTAGCGGACTTTCTTTTTGGCAGTACCGAAAACCTCATCCGCTTGGATATGTCTGATTTTATGGAAAAACACAATGTCAGTCGGTTAGTAGGGGCGCCACCGGGGTATGTTGGGTACGAAGAAGGTGGCCTTTTGACCGAAAAAATTCGTCGCAAACCCTACAGCGTGGTTCTGCTAGACGAAATTGAAAAAGCCCACCCGGACGTTTTTAACCTGCTGTTACAGATTCTTGAAGAGGGTGAATTGCAGGATAACTTAGGACACACCGTATCATTTCGAAATACCATCCTCATTATGACCTCGAATGCGGGTGCCCGACAGATCACTAAAGCCGGCGGCATGGGCTTTCAGACACAAGAAGGACTTTTGAACTATCAAGAGATCAAATCCTCGGCCATGAATGAACTAAAGCGTCTCTTTCGGCCTGAGTTCATCAACCGTGTTGATGAAATTGTGGTTTTCCATGCCCTCACGACGAAAGAAGTCGAAGTCATTTTTGATCTTTTACTAGGCGAAGTTCGAGAACGCCTCTTACAGCGCAACCTTCACTTAGAAATGTCACCTAAGGCAAAAGCGTGGTTGATTCAAAAAGGCTACGACCCGTTGTATGGAGCCCGCCCGCTACGCCGGGTTCTTCAACGCGAGTTAGAAGATGTGCTCTCTACCGAGATCTTGAAGGGCCATTTAGAAGCTGGCGACCGTATTGTCGTCGAGCTTCGCCGTGAAAAGCTGGCACTAAAAATTCGAAAACCGTCTCAACCGGAACCGGCACCGGCTCGATGAGAAAAGTTCTGCTCTTGGGGATCTTGTTGTGTGTTGGGGTGGCAGCTTGGGCTGAAACCCCGCATCACCTGTGGTCGGCCATGGAACAAGCTTTCAACGCTCAGTCGTGGACAGAAACCGCCGAGTTAGGGACTAGGTTTCTTGAAATGTATCCCGATGATCCCCAGGCTGGCCCCGCTTGCTTTTTAAGGGGCATGGCGTTGTTGCGCTCAGGTCACCCTGAACAAGCTTTGGGTAGCTTTCAAAAAGCGACGCGGCTGGTGTCTTCGGGGCCGCTCACTCAGCGTCTTCCTTTTTGGGAAGGCTATGCCGCCTATCAAGCCGGCCAGTACTCCACGGCCGTGGAGGCTTGGGAACGGCAGACTAAACTCGCCCAAGACTCTGATTTGACCGCTCAAGCCTGGTTTTATTTAGGTCTTGCCCGCCAAAAGCTAGGTGAGCCCTCAGCGGTTCACGCCTGGACAAAATTCTTGGACCAACCGCGAGCCGACCAGCTCAAACCGCAGGCGTTAATTCGACTTGGTGATCTGCTTGTCAAATCAGAACCAAACCAGGCGCAAAAAGCCTGGGCACGCCTCGTTCAGGACTATCCCCACAGTTCTTTGGCCCCCGACGCTGCTTTAAGGTTGGCACCCCTCTTGGCCCCAAAAAATCCAGAGCAGGAAGCTAGCCTGCTCGAACAGGTTTGGAAGAACCACCCCGACCGGGGTTCAGAACTTCTACCCGTTCTGATTGATTCTGAACAACGTCAAACCCACTTTGCTCGGGCGGCACACTTCGTTCGTGCCTATCTCGCAGGGAACTTACCTTCGTCTGTTCGTCAAAAAGCGTGGTCAGATTTAGCCTGGCTACAAACTCAGCTTAGTGAGGATTCTACAAGCTCTTGGGCTAAGGCCACCCAGGGACCTGACGAAGAGCTTGCCGCTAGGGCCGAACTTTCATGGGCTCTAGGCAAAGAAGCTTCTGGTCAAAAGGCTGAGGCCGCCGAAGGGTCGTATCGTTGGGCAGAGGAGCATTCGCAGGCACCAACCGAAACACTCTTATGGAATAGCGTTAGGCTTTGGCGCGAACAAGAACATTGGGAGCATGCCCAGAGGGCGTTAAAGCTTTTACTCCTGCGTTATCCCGGTTCTTCGCAGGTTCCTACCTACCTTCTCGAAGAGGCAAAACTTGCGCAACAGTTGGGACGCTCCAGCCAGGTACTCCAAATTTGCCAACAATTGGGGACAAGCTATGGTTCTACCCCCGAAGCCCACGAAGGACTCTATTTGATGGGCATGGTTTATCTGAACCGAGGGGAACCGCTTAGGGCAGAGGGCTACTTTTACACGCTGATGGAGCGGCTCGGCAACGGTCAGACGAGCCAGAATTCGATAAGCCCCGAGCAACAGGACCTGTACTGGCGAGCTCTGCTGGCACGGGGTATGGCGTTTTTGGACGGTGGGAAGAATGATCTGGCTCAAGCCAGCCTTAAGCGATTGATCAATGAAAGTCCAGAGGGACCTTGGACGGGAGCTGCTTGGTCCGCTTTAGGTGCTGTACTTTTTCGAGAAGCCCGTTACCAAGAGGCTTCTGAGGCCTATGCTCAGGCCGTTTTCCATCTCAAATTGCCCGACCAGTTACCAGACCAGGAAAAGGCGGCCTGGTACCAGGCTCAGGCCTTAAGTACTGGTCAGCTTTGGGTAAAAGCGGCCCCCGTGTACGCCAGTTTTGTAAAGGCCTATCCCGAGTCCTCACACCACCAAGAGGCCTTGTTTTTAGAAGGGCTTTGCTGGGCACGACAAGGAAAGCCTCAACAAGCGTTAGCAGTTTGGACACCAGAATTGACCCGGCGTTCCCCCTCGTTGCCGGCAGACTGGTGGGAAGAGGCTGCCGTCGCTGATCTTCAGCTAGGGCACCTCCCTCAAGCTTGGCAACGTCTCGAGCAGATGGCTGACCTTTACCATAAGACTCCCGAAGTTGTGGCGGAACTCTTCAATCATTGGGCCCAAACGGCGCAAAGTTTGGGTAAGGCCGAAGAGGCCTCGAAGGCCTACAGCTATGTGGTCGTCCATTACCCACAGACCAAGGCGGCCGAAATCGCTCTGCCGCAAGCCGCAGGAGCCTTAGTTCAGCCGGGCGGGGACCTTAAACAAGCTTTTGATCGTTACGCCCAATATTTTCATACTTATGGACGAACCATTGAAGCGGTTTCGGTACTAAAGGCGGCCTGCCTACAAATGAGCCGGACTACTCCTCAAGGTTTTGCCCAATTCTACCGGTTAGCAAAAACCTGGCCACTTTCGCCCGAGGCTGAGGCGGAATTGGAGCTTCAATGGTGGATCAGCCGCATCGATGTCGACTCTTCTGAAGCTCTCACAGCCTTAGCTAAGCTGGCAAGAACCGCCCCATGGGCGTCTCAACGCTCCGAGGCCTTAAGAGCTGCTGGCCTTTGGGCCCTTCGTCAGCAAAAGTGGGATCAGGCCAGAGCCTTTTTAAAAGCGGCAAGCCGTCTTGGGGATGACTTGTCCATTTTTCAAGCTCGTCTGGCGTTATCCGATTTAGCAGAACAGCAGGGACAGACAGAAACAGCCGCTCGGCTTTTAGAGTCTGCCGTGCTTCAATCAGGAGAAGGAGTTCCCCAGGCGTTTCGCCTAAAAGCCCTTCAAAACGCTCTTTCGTTGTGGAAAAAGCTTAACCGGCCCGACGAGGTTGCCCGTGTGCAAGCTCAAATGACTCAGGCAAAAGACTCCTCCTAGCCCTTTACAGATTGCTTTGTTCTGGATATAATTTTTTGTCTTTAGGAGGCCGCTTTGGGTATTTGCTTGGATAGAATTGTCGATTTTGACGGCAACATTTACGAGGTAACCAATGCCGTAATTCGCCGGTCGCGACAAATCACAGAAGTCGGCGATGACGATCTTGAACAAAATAACTATAAAATTGTTTCTACAGCGTTAACTCAGATCTTTTCGAAAAAAGTTGAGTATCAGCTCCAAGACTAAACCAGTAGTACTTGTTTTTGGTCCGACAGGAGTGGGGAAAACCCGCTTCCTGATCGACCACGCCTCTGCCTTCGGAGAGGTTGTCACTGTCGATTCCGTTCAGGTGTACCGTCGTCTGGATATAGGTTCGGCGAAACCTAGCCGTGAAGAACGTTCCGCTTTTCCCCACCATCTGTTAGATCTTGTTGATCCGCGTGAAAGTTTTGATGTCGGAGCTTTTCTTGCACATGCCGAGAGTGTAATTCCGCTCATTCATGGTCGAGGAAAAATTCCTGTGCTTTGTGGGGGCACGGCCTTTTACTTTTGGAATTTTATCTATGGGTTGCCTCTGACCCCAGCCTCAGACCCCGAGATTCGTCGGCAAGCCGCGAAAGATTTAGCCCTTTGGGGGTTTTCCGGGCTAAAAGAACGCTATAGCAAGCTTGATCCTGTTTCCGCTCAACGCTTGGGCGCTCAGGATATTTACCGCTGGACTAGAGCCTGGGAGGTTTTTTTGCAAACGGGCAAACCCCTATCAGCCTTTGTCCGCCCCCAACAACCTCGTTCCGATTATCAGCTAGAAATTTTTTCCTTGGAACGCCCAAAAGAAGAGCTGTCACGCCGTTTAGACGAACGGATCGATCAAATGCTCGCCGAGGGACTTCTTGATGAAATTCAAGGTCTTTTGAACGACGGCTATTCTGAAAACGACCCAGGTCTGAGAGCTATAGGTTACGCTGAGTTTTTACCATGGCTTGTTCACGGCAAAGGAAGCCGTGACGAGGCACTTCAGGCTTTGCGGTGGCATTCTCGGCAGTACGCCAAACGACAGCGGACCTTTTTTCGTCGAGTTGAGGGGGCTAGGGCAGTGAATCCTGATTTTCCAGAACCGTTTCTTGAGGTGTTGCGCCAGTTGACGAGCTAGAAGGGTACCGGTATACTCTCTGAATCATTTCGGAAGGAGCGCACCGTGCCCTGTGGACGCAAACGGAAAAAGAAAAAGATCGCCACGCATAAACGTAAAAAGAAGCTGAGAAAAAACCGCCACAAAAAGAGAATCCGCTAGGACCTCTCATGAGAGCAGGTTGGTTGTTGCTTTTCCTGCTTATGGCGGCGCTTGCAGGCGCAGAGTCCCTTTGGGCCCCCGGGTCCAAAGGCTACTACTCAGGGGTGCAGACTTTGCATCAGGGAGACTTTCTTCACGTTGTTTTGACGGGAGAAGCCTCCCTTTCTTTTAAAGCGGCTCGCTCTTCGAATCAGGCCATCTCGCTGGATTTTGGTAGTGCTGCGGGTTTGACCTTACCGCCTGGCACCACTTCTGGCGGCGAAAAGCTTGCTTTGGACTCGCAGTGGAAAGTTAAAGATTTTTCGTTAACAGTTCGCGTCGTTTCTGTTGACCCTTCAGGGGCGGCACAGATTGAAGGTAGTCGTACGCTTCAGATTTCGGGTGGTTTGGACACGTTGACCCTGACTGGGACGGTGGATCCTCGGTCAGTTGAGGGGCAAACGGTGGCATGGCAAAATGTTGCCGACCTTAACCTTGTTTATACCAGTGCTGCCGCGGGAACAAAACCGGTGGTTACGGCGCAAGATTATGGTCCCGACCACCAGCTCACTAAGGCAAAACAGGAGCAGCTGAAACGAGAATACCTCAACCGCTTTTTAAGCGGATTTTTTTCTGAGGGAACCAAAAAAGCTCCTTGACAGGGAAGCTGAAAACAGGGTATTTTGCCGACGAAGTTTAATTTCCGGGTGGTGTAATGGTAGCACTACAGACTCTGGATCTGTTTGTGAGGGTTCAAATCCTTCCCCGGAAGAATTGTTTATTGGTAAAAACCGGCAGACAGCCGGTTTTTTTTTAATCTGAAGTTTTCAGCCCAAGATACCGCAGTGTTTGGGGCGAGAACGAAGGTGAGGGGCAAATGCGCGAATCCGTATGTTTGTTTTTGCAGGATGGGACCTACTATCCTGGCCGATCGGTGGGTAAGCCGGCCTTTCGGTTAGACCAGTTGATCGCGGGCCATGCGGACCGCAAGGGTGCCGGCGAAGTTGTCTTTAACACGGGTATGACCGGTTATCACGAAGTTCTGACCGATCCTTCGTACACGGCGCAGATCGTGGTGATGACCTATCCCCATGCGGGCAACTATGGGACTTTGGATCAATGGTCTGAAATTGGCCCCGAAGAGGGGGTTACTCGGCAGGGTATCAAATGCTCGGCACTCGTGATGAGGTCGTATTACGAAGGCCCCGTGCCAGAGGGACGCTTAACCTTAGAAAAATTTTTGCAGAAACATGGAACACCGGCGATCACGGGGGTTGATACGAGGCGGTTAACTCTACATCTGAGGGAACATGGGGCTCAAAATGGTGTGCTTGTTGCCATTGCCGGGGATTCCCCCAGTGAAGCAGAACGGCAAGCAGCCCAGGCTTACTTAGCCGGATTCCCCTCCATGGAAGGTTGTGACTTGACTCCTGAGGTGGGTACTGAGGCCCCCGCAGAGTTCGGCGAGGGCGAGGGCCCGCGTTTAGTTTTGGTCGACTCTGGCATTAAGATGAACATTGTTCGTGAAATTGTTTCGCGGGGAGCCCGGGTTACGGTTTTGCCAGACTCTTCAACGGCCGAAGAAATCCTTGCGCGAAAGCCTGATGCTGTTTTGTATTCCTCGGGTCCCGGTGACCCAGCGGTTCTGGGTACCCAAATTGCGTTAATTCGGACCCTGATGGCTCGTCTGCCTGTTTTTGGCATCTGCTTAGGCCATCAGTTAATTTCGTTGGCCCTAGGAGCGAAAACCTACAAAATGAAGTTTGGTCATCACGGCGTCAACCATCCGGTGCGGGATGAGCTTACCGGAAAGGTGTTTGTGACGACTCAGAATCATGGCTTTGCCGTCGATGAAGCCAGCCTTCCCCCCGAAGTTGGGGTGTGGTTCCGCAACGCCAATGACGGAACGATCGAAGGTATCTACCATAAAACCTTACCCGTAAAATGTGCCCAATTTCACCCCGAAGCTTGTCCCGGCCCCCATGACTCGGCGTGGATCTTCCAGTCGTTTCTTGATGTGCTCAAAGCCCAACCCCGGCAAGCGGGAAAACTTTAAGGAGAATCTATGCCCGCTCGAAAAGATCTGAAAAAAATCCTGCTGATTGGTTCTGGCCCTATTGTGATCGGTCAGGCTTGTGAATTTGACTACTCGGGTACGCAAGCGGTGAAAGCCCTTAAAGAGGAGGGGTATCAGGTTGTGCTGATCAACCCCAACCCCGCAACCATGATGACTACACCAGGTCTAGCCGACACCGTGTACATGGAACCCTTGACCCCCGACTACATGGAAAAAATTCTCCAGACGGAGCGCCCCGATGCTGTCATTTCGACTATGGGGGGGCAAACTGCCCTCAACTTGGCTCTCAAAATGTCAGAGTTGGGGTTGTTAGAAAAGTACGGCGTTGAGGTCATTGGTGCCAACATCGAGGCGATTCGGTTAGCTGAAGATCGCGGTTTGTTCAAAAAACGCATGGCTGAAATTGGCCTGGAAAGCCCCCGCTCTAAGCTGGTAAGCAGCTATGACGAGGCTCGTGAGTTGGAACTCGACCCCGGCTTTCCGCTGATCTTACGGCCTAGCTTTACTCTAGGGGGCATGGGCGGGGCTATTGCTCGCACGGCCGAAGAGTTTCGTCCTCTGTTGGAACGTGCCTTAGCGGAGTCGCCCGTTCATACGTGCTTGGTCGAAGAATCCCTTATCGGTTGGAAAGAATTCGAGATGGAGGTCATGCGCGATAAAAATGATAATGCGATCGTCGTGTGTTCCATCGAAAATATTGACCCCATGGGTGTTCACACCGGCGACTCAATTACCATTGCTCCTATTCAAACCCTTAGCGACCGTGAATATCAGCAAATGCGTACCGCCTCGATCGAGGTTCTACGAGCGGTAGGCGTGGACTGCGGTGGGTCAAACGTTCAATTTGCCGTCAACCCCGCCAATGGTCGTATGGTCGTTATTGAAATGAACCCCCGCGTTTCGCGCTCCTCGGCCTTAGCGTCAAAAGCTACAGGCTTTCCGATTGCCAAATGCTCGGCTCGCTTGGCGGTAGGCTATAGCCTGGATGAAGTCGTTAACGAAATTACCGGCAAAACGGTTTCGTGTTTTGAACCCGCCCTCGACTACTGTGCGGTCAAGGTTCCGCGCTTCGAGCTAGAAAAATTCCCTGCAGGCTATAAAACCCTGGGAACCCAGATGAAATCTGTAGGTGAATCCCTGGCGTTGGGACGGACTGCCCTCGAGGCCCTGAATAAGGCTATCCGTGCAGCCGAAATTGGGTTTCAAAACCTCCAAGAGCTTACCGTAACCGACCAAGAGCTGGCGCCAATGCTTGATACCTTGCATCCCAGGCGATTGATGGCGGCTTTTACCTATTTAAAACGCCAAGGTCCTTCTGCCCTTCCCGAGGTACAAAAACGAACAGGCTTTGACCCTTGGTTCCTGTACCTCATTTTGGAACAGCTTGAGTTAGAAGGCCGCCTGAAGGCACACGGGCTCACGGCGGCGTTGGTTCTTGAAGCCAAACAGGCGGGCCTTTCGGACCCCTATATTGCTTCTTTAGTAGACAAAACCGCTGGCGACGTCGAAGCTTTTCGCGAACAGCACAACCTTCACGCCGGGTATCACTTTGTTGATACCTGCGCCGGGGAGTTTGAAGCCCAGACCCCCTTCTTTTATTCGACGTGGGGCGAGATTGATGAAGGCGGGTCTAGCGGTGCCTCAACGGTGGCCATCTTGGGCTCGGGTCCTAACCGTATTGGTCAAGGCCTGGAGTTTGACACCGGTTGTACCCTGGCCTCGTTGGCTTTTCGCAAGTTGGGCCGAAAGACTATTATTATTAACTCGAACCCCGAAACGGTCTCGACCGACTACAATGTTTCGGACCGTCTGTTTATCGAGCCTCTCACGCCCGAACACGTCAAAGAAATTCTCCGTAAAGAAGGAGTTCGCGATGTTGTGGTTCAGTTAGGGGGGCAGACTCCCTTAAATATGGCCGAAGAGTTGCAAGGTTGGGGTGCCCGTATCCTGGGAACCAGCCTGGCCGGCATTGACGCTACCGAAGATCGTGGGTTGTTTTCGCAGTTGGTGACTCGTTTAGGCCTTCGTCAGCCCGCCAACCGCAAGGCAGCGAATCCCGAAGAAGTACGGCGTTTTGCCGCCGAAATCGGCTTTCCCGTCCTGTTGCGTCCCAGCTTTGTTCTTGGCGGTAGGTCCATGTTCATCGCCAGTACTCCCGAAGATTTAGAAATCTTCTTTACCAAAGGCGTAACGATGAACGAAAAGCGTCCTGTTCTGGTCGATCAATTCTTAGAGGATGCTTTTGAGTACGACTTGGATGCGGTCAGTGACGGCAAAAATGTGTATATCGGCGGAATTATGGAACATATCGAAGCCGCCGGTATTCACTCGGGCGATTCAGCTTGTGTTTTTCCCGCCTACATGACCAAGCCCCATATTATCCAAGAAATGATTGATGCCACGGTGAAAATTGCCCGTGACTTGCCTGTCATCGGGTTCCTCAACATCCAATTCGCCGAAAAAGACGGTCTTCTGTATATCCTTGAGGTGAATCCTCGGGCAAGTCGTACAGTGCCGTTCTTGTCCAAAGCGTCTGGGGTCAATTTGGTCGAGACCGGTGTGCGGGTTTGGTCGGGAGAAAGTTTAGCTAGTCAAGGCTTAGTGGGTGAGAATGGAATCGGTGTGGGATCCTGTTTGACAGGTTGGGCGGTGAAAGAAGCGGTGTTCTCGTTCGACCGTTTTCAAGACTTAGACCCGATGTTGGGACCAGAAATGAAGTCCACTGGTGAAACCATGGGAACAGGAGCCAGCTTCGGCGAAGCCTACGCAAAAGCCCAGGCTGGAGTAGGAACCACGCTTCCCACTACCGGAAAGGTCTTCGTGTCGGTCCATGACTTAGACAAGGATTCCATTCTGCCTATTGTTAAAGACCTTTACCAGCTGGGGTTCAGTGTGGCTGCTACCCCAGGAACTGCCGAGTTCCTGGAACAGCAGGGTATTCCCGCCGAGGCTGTCCAGAAAATTCAAAAAGGGCACCCGAACGTTATCGATTTGATGCGGTCTGGGGCGGTTCATCTGCTGATTAATACTCCGAAAGGACGCTACAGCCACTCAGACGATGCCCAAATTCGTATTGAAGCCGTACGGAAGAAAATTCCTTACACCACCACGGTTTCGGCGGCACGGGCCACGGTCGAAGGGATCAAGTACCTTTCGAAAAAAGAATTTATCGTAAGGCCCATGCCAAACCAGAACGGACCGCTGAACTTCTAAGCGACAAGCTCACCTTGCGGCGCGTTTAGTGAGAAAATATTCTCGTAGCCGCGCCGCTGTGGTGGGACGGGGTAAGACGGTCAAACCCCGCTGTTGAAGCCGTTCAAGGTCCGCTTCGGTGCTTTCTGACAAAAGAAGGATAAACTCTGGCGGGGCCAGACGAGCACAGGCGTTTTTGAGTTGGTTGAGGGCTTCTAACAGGGGCGTTAGCGAAAGTTGAGTCCCCAAAAAGACGAAGTGAAAGTTTCCCTTGGCAACTTCTTTGAGAGCCTGGGAAACCGTGTCCACAAGGACAAATCGCAAACCCAGCTGTTCGCTGGCCTTTTGCAAGGCGAGAGCTAAAAAAGGGTCATCCTCGACAAAAAGAACCTCGGGGTGCTCTGCTAAGCGACCAGGAGCCTCGGCTTGAAACGGCAGGAACGGAATTTTAACTAAGAATTCCGAGCCTTTACCCTCGACGCTGGTTACGGTGAGCTTCCCTCCCAGAAGTTGTACCAACCGTTGCGCTAAGGCCAAACCAAGGCCGAGTCCGCCGTACTGTCGGCGAGAAGAACCGTCGATTTGTCGAAACGGTTGGAATAACTGCTGCTGCTTTTCTGGGGATAGTCCAATCCCTGTGTCGCTGACGCTGACGGTTAACTCGCGCAGGCCAGCGGGGTGTGTCGATGCACTCAAGTCGACTCGGACGGCACCCTGGGGCGTAAACTTTAGCGCGTTGTCTAAAAGAATGTCGAGAATTTGCCTTAGCCGTTCTGGGTCAGTTTCAACACAGGAAGGCAACTGGCCGCTAAGCTTTACGACAAAAGTTAACCCCTTGGCCGTAGCCCCTGGTCCCCAGCTGGCAACGAGGTTGTGAACCAGCTTATTCAAGTCGAGGGTGTCAAGTTCTAAGTGAAGTTCTTTCGCTTCGACTTTGGCGAGGTCGATAAGCCCATTGATAAGGTTTGCTAAGTGTGTTTCGGCCGATTCGAGAGCCTCTAGGTAGTCAGCTTGTGTGTCGGTAGGGTTGGTTCCTTTTAAAAGTTCGGTAAAACCCATCAGGGTGAAAAGGGGAGTGCGTAATTCATGACTCAGGTTCGAGAGAAGTTGGGTTTTGACCAGTGCCCCCGCTTCGGCGCTTTCTTTGGCTTGGCGTAATTCTTGAAGAAGCCGAACGTGAGTGATGAGGTTTCCACTGTAATCGGCCACGAGTTCCAAAAGGTGCTGGTCTTGGTCCTCAAAATCCCTTTGGCCGGGTCGATTAATGGCCGTCAACGTTCCCAGTAAATGCGAGCCCGAGAGTAGGGGCACAACCAGGATTGATCCTGCCGCTGTTTCACGCCGGCGGTGCTGAACGGCCTCGGATTCACGGGGATCGTTTTGGTCCTGTGACGAAAGGGCACTCTGATGAGTTTTAATCACCCAACCGCTCAACCCTGAAAGCAGCTCGGAAGCTGAAACCGTTAGATCTATCAGTTCTTTGCCAGGACCAGAACGAAGGTAAAAATCTAGGCCGGTACGGAGTTCGTTGAAAACAATGAGTGACATTCTATCGGCGTCTAAAAGCCGGGCGATTTGATTAAGAATAGTCTGCAGGGCGTCTTGAAGGGATTGCGCCGACCAGGCTTGGGTTTCGACCGACAAAAAGAATTCCCGTAAGTCCTTCCAGAGGTCGGAATGCATTCTCTAAATTTATGAAAAAAACCATTAATTGTCAAATTCGGTCGACTCGTGGGTTGGTTGTGAGGAAAAACTCAACCGAAACCTGGTTGTTGGTCACCCTAACGCCCTCCGCTTCTAAAAGTTGACGCTGAAGGTCGCGTTCCACAGGGTCACTCAAGGCGAGTTGCCCATTGGCGCGAAGAACGCGGTGCCAGGGGAGTCCCGGTGAGGTTCGCAGAACCCAGACTACGGTTCTTGCCCCTCGGGGAAAGCCCGCCCAGGCGGCAACCTGACCATACGACACGACCCGGCCCACAGGAAGAGATATTAGAACAGCACGGATACGGTCAAAGGCACCAGGCTCTTGACGGGAGGTTGGCTCCATCCTACGGTTGCCGCGAAAGCCAGCTGTTGACAGCCGCAAGAACTTCTTGAGGTTTTTCGGCATGCAACCAGTGGCCTGCCTGGGGGATGGTCTGAACCTCAGCGTGCCCAAACAACTGGTGAATCAGGGCGTGATCTTGCAAACGGACGTACTCAGAGTTCCCTCCGGCCAAGAAGAGGGCTGGTCCGGGGTACGAACGAGGCGAGCCTTGGGGCGTTTGCCCCTGTAAGGGTTTCCAAATTTCGTCATAGTGTTCTTCGAGGGCTTGCAGGTTAAGTTTCCAGCGCCAGGAGGGTGAGCCTTCTTGGGGAGCCAAGCTTTTTAGGAGAAACTGAAGGGTGGGGCGGTCAGGGATCTGGGCTTCGAGGGCTTTTTGAGCCTCAGACCGGCTGGTAAGGGCCGCTAGGTCAAGGGCCCGTAAGGCGGGAACGAAGCCAGCGTAATGCGGCTCATAGGCCCGCGGAGCCATGTCCAAACTGATTAACCCCCGAAAGCGTTGGGGTTCGGATAACGCCGCTTCCATGGCCACTTTGCCACCAAGGGAGTGACCTCCCACCAGCACGGACTCCAGCTGGTGTTGTGTCAAAAAGTCTAAAAGATCGCCTGCCAAAAGGGGAACCGAGAACTCGTCGGCCCAGGGGGAATCGCCATGGTTCCTTAGGTCGGGGAGCCACACCTCACAACCAGTGAACTTGGCCCCCAAGGTCAACCAGTTGTCGCCGGAACCAAAAAGGCCATGAAGAAAAACCAAAGGACGGCCTGTTCCGATTTTTCGGAAATTCAACTTCATGCTTAACACCTTACCCCAGACCTCGTGTGAAACGCAAACGTCTGTCCTAGACAATTTGACAGTCGGGGTGAAACGTGTTACCAACAAAAGTGCGCGGGAGGGGCTTTTATGGCGTTTGATCTTGAGGCAGTCATTCGTAAGATTCCTAATTTTCCCAAACCGGGAATTCTTTTTTATGATATTACGGGAATTTTATCCTCGCCGGAGGCCTATGCCTATGTAGTTGATGAATTAACCCAGCGCTATCAATCACGGGGGTTGTCGGGAATTGCCGCTGTAGAGTCAAGGGGCTTTGTCTTTGCCGCCCCGTTGGCACTCAAGTTAGGGTTGCCGCTAATCCTGATTCGTAAAAAAGGCAAGCTCCCCGGGGTTACCCTCAGCAAACGCTATGACTTGGAATACGGCCAGGCCGAAATTGAAGTTCAGCGGGCCGATGTAAAGCCGGGGATGCGGCTCTTACTGCTGGATGACCTCTTGGCTACGGGGGGGACTCTCCGCGCCTCTGCCGAACTTTTGGAAGAAGCTGGAGCCCTGGTGACCGATTTATTTTGTGTGGTCGGCCTACCCTTTTTGCACCCCGAGCGACAACTGGGTAACCGACGCGTTGATACCTTGGTACAATACGAACACGAATCGACTCAGCACAGCTAATTTTTAAAACTGTGTACCGGAGCGGGGATTCGTCCACCCCGATCGATAAAGGCCGCAGACGAGAGGGTGCTAACCGGCATGACGGGGCCACCACCCAAGAGTCCTCCGAATTCCACCCAATCGCCCGCTTTCATGCCGGGGACGGGGATGACCCTCACGGCTGTTGTTTTATGGTTGATCACTCCTATGGCAGCCTCATCGGCAATTAATCCCGAGAGGGTTTGCGCGGGGGTATCTCCGGGAACGGCAATCATGTCTAAACCTACCGAGCAGACACAGGTCATGGCCTCGAGTTTTTCGAGGGATAAGCCTCCGCTTTGAACCGCTTCTACCATACCTTCATCTTCGGTGACGGGAATGAAGGCGCCTGAGAGCCCCCCCACATGCGAGCTCGCCATGATGCCGCCTTTTTTGACGGCATCGTTAAGAAGCGCCAGTGCCGCCGTACTTCCCGGGGCTCCCACCCGTTCTAGACCCATTTCTTGTAAGATTCTGGCTACGGAATCACCCACCGCAGGAGTTGGTGCCAACGATAAATCAATGATTCCAAACGGAACCTTGAGGCGTCGGCTGGCCTCGCGGGCGACGAGTTCTCCCATCCGGGTAATTTTAAAGGCGGTTCGTTTGATGGTTTCGGCCACGGTATCAAAGGGAGCTTTTTCGAGGTTCTCGAGGGCGCTCTTTATCACTCCGGGGCCGGATAAGCCAACATTAATGACGACTTCGCCTTCGCCAGGACCGTGGTAGGCCCCGGCCATAAAAGGGTTATCTTCGACCGAGTTGGCAAAAACCACCAGCTTGGCACACCCTAAACCCTGGGCGTTGGCGGTGCGTCCTGCCAGAGCTTTCAGCACAAAACCCATTTGACGAACGGCGTCCATGTTGATCCCGGCCTGAGTAGAGCCCACGTTAACGCTAGCGCACACCCTTTCGGTTTCGGCTAGGGCTTGGGGTATGGAACGGATCAGAATCCGGTCACCCCTGGTATAGCCCTTTTGTACCAGAGCCGAAAAGCCACCGAGAAAGTTGACCCCCGTTTGCCGGGCCGCCGCATCAAGAGTATGCGCAAAAGCGACGTACGATTTGTCCGAGGAGGCTTCGGCAACCATGGCGATGGGGGTGACCGCGATGCGCTTGTTAATGATGGGTATACCATATTCAAGGCTAATCGCTTCACCGACACTAACAAGGTTCTCGGCATAGCGGCAAATTTTGTCGTAAATTTTTTGGCGGGATTGCGCTCCCGAAGCGCTAGCGCAGTCGCGGAGGGATATGCCCATGGTAATCGTGCGGACATCCAGCTTCTGGGAGCGGAACATCTGGATTGTTTCGTCAATTTCGGCGTTCGTAAAAACCATTCTAGATCCTGTGCATCGCTTTGAGAACTTCTTCGTGAATGAGGGTAATCTGCACACCTAACTGACGTCCCTCGACTTCTAGCCTGTCGTTGAGGGTTTTGCGATCAACGGACAGATGCCCTATATCCACTTTCATGATCATCGTAAAGTATTCTTCGAGGATGGTTTGGCTGATCGAGAGGATGTTGACACCCGAAGCCGATAAAGCTTGGGTGACTCCGGCGATAATCCCGACGCGGTCCTTGCCGACCACCGTGACAATGGCGTCCATTAGACGTTCAAGGCCTTTTTCAAGGCGGCGAGAACCGACTCGGGAGCCGGTGCGGCGTCAATATCTTTGAGTAAGCCTTTTTGCCGGTAAAAGGCAATGAGGGGTTCCGTTTGCGCCTTGTAAACACGCAAGCGTTCTTGGATTGCTTCGGGAGCATCGTCAGGGCGCTGGATAAGCTCGCCGGAACAGTTGTCACAGACGCCGGTTTGACGGGGAGGGAGGTTCTGAAGGTGATAGCTGGCTCCACAGGCTTTGCAGACGCGTCGTCCCGACAAGCGTTGAACAATCACCTCGTCGGCGAGAACGAAGTTGACAACGGCTTCGGGCTTGGAAAAGCCGTCAAGTGCTTGGGCCTGTGTGACCGTACGGGGAAAGCCGTCAAGTAAGTAACCCTTTTGGCAATCGGCTTTGTTTAAGCGGTCTTGGACAATTTCGATGGTAGTTTCGTCCGGGACGAGGGCCCCCGAGTCGAGGATCTTTTTCACCTTGAGGCCTAAGGGTGTGCCTTCCTTAATATTGGACCGAAAAATATCGCCCGTCGAAATATGGGGGAGGTTAAACGCCTCTTTCGCCAGAACGGCGAGCGTCCCTTTACCCGCGCCGGGGGGACCTAAAAAGATCAGCTTCATAGAAGACTCCTTAGTTAAAATTCGAGCCGATCGAACAAGTGTTGAAAATCGTGGGGCTTTTCTCGGCAAGCGGGACTGCATAGTCCGTCACCGTCCGGCTCATGCGGAAAGGGCCGCTGACAGACCCGGCAAAGGTCAAAGGTCTCGGCGCATTCCGGCGAGCAGTATACCTGTTTTGAGCCGTCCTGCAAAGCGAAAAAGCGTCCGCAGGTACGGCAACTGACGAGTCGAGGTTCTAACGAAGGTTCCCCCTGAGCTTGGGAGTTAATGCTGATGACCTAGCGTAGCTGATCCCATTCCACAGCGCCTTTGACAATTTTGTCTTGGGGAATGAGTCCTCTCAAGTTCACCATGGGGTAAACCACCGTATTGCGGCCGACAATGGTTCCCGGGTTAAGAACGGTTTGACAGCCCACATCCACGAAGTCGCCTAATAAGGCGCCAAATTTTTTTAGACCGGTTTGGACAGGGCCTTCTTCGGGGTGAAGGACAATTTCTGTCTTGGTGTACTTGAGGTTGGATAAAATCGCCCCAGCACCCAAGTGTACCATGTACCCGACCACGGAATCGCCCAAGTAGTTAAAGTGTGCCGCCTGCACACCGTCAAAGAGAATCGAGTTTTTGATTTCGGTGGAATTCCCCAGAACGCAGTTGTTTCCGGCAAGGACGTTTTCACGAATATAACAGCCTGGCCGAAGCTCGCAGTCGTGACCGATGATCGCAGGCCCAATCAGAGCTGCCCGAGGGTCAATGAGGCAACCTTTACCGACCCAAACATTTTCGACAATCTGTTCGTAGTCTTTGCCCAGTTTGGGACCGGTTTCGCGGATGAAGTCTTTCAACAGCGGAAGAACCTCCCAGCCAAAGGCGGTACGCTCAAAAAGCGGCACAGCAAGGGTCCGTTCCAGGTTAAACAGCTTTTTATGAACCAAATCAACTTTGCGCACAATTCCTCCCTAGCTACCGTAAACGCGGCTATTTATTCATTCTAACTCAATAAGTCAGAAAAGAAAGGGAAAAATGCTCAAGATGTGTAAGATTCCTCGGGCCTAAGCCGGAACAATTAAACCAGGGTAAGACCCAAAAGAGCCAGACCAGTGCCCATGACAGGTTTCAAAATTCGCTCTGGCACCTTGGGTGCAAGCCATGAACCGACTGCGAGGGCTGGAATTGAGCCTAGACTTAACCAAACGACAGCCCAAAGATCAACCTGGCCGGTGGCTAAATGCGCTAAACCCGCCGTCAGAGTGAGGGGAACGGCATGGGCAAGGTCACTGCCAATAATTTTCGAAGCTGAAAGCCGAGGAAAGAGCAGGCTCAGCGCGGCGGCACCAACCGCTCCCGCCCCTGCAGAAGTCAGGGTGACGAGGATACCTAAAACTGCACCAAGAAGAATTGTCAGAAGTTTGCGCGGAGGTTGTGTGGGAACGGACGGTGAGGCCGTGTCGGGCTTTTTCAAGCTCAGGCGCAACAGGACAAGAATACCGGTGCCGATTAAGATGAGGCCGAGGAGCACCTTGACCGTGGTAGCTTGGACAGAGTGAGGAACGATGAGCCTTTGCCAAACAACGAGCGTTAAAATAGAACCAGGCAAGCTTCCCAAAAGCAACCAACCAACCAGAGGCCAGACCACGTTGTGGCGGCGGGAGTGGAGAAATGCCCCGCTCGCTTTTGTCACGGCAGCATAAACCAAATCGGTTCCTACGGCGGTAACAGGCGGAAAGCCCAGGTAGAGCAAAAGGGGAGTCATGAGCGTGCCGCCACCAACACCGGACAGACCAACTAGCAAGCCCACGACGAGACCGGCAAAGACTAAGGCAAGATTCGAGTGCTCCATGCTTCTGACCCTCTCTTTTTGTAATAGTTAATCTACTTATGTTTATAAGTCAAGTATAAAGAAAAATCTGAGTTTTCACCAAAGCTGACAAGGGGTTTTTAAAAAGAAAGTTGGGAAATGCCTAGCTAGTTCTTGCAGCCTTGGCTAGGTTATGGTGAGACTGTCCACTACGTTATACCAAGCCTCACAGTTACCTAGTGGTAAGGCTCACTCCTACCTAACAAAAGTGGGTGAACCATGGAGCAGTTTTGAAGCGAATTTTTAGTCAACGACGGCTTTTCCCTTGGCTGACCCTGGTTTCGGCGGTAGTGCTTTGGGGAGTGTCTTTTGTCCTGACGAAACAATTGCTGAGTCAGTTAAGCCCTCCGATGATTGCCTGGCTGCGTTTGGGGCCGGCGTTGGCAGTATTGGTTCCCTTGATGTTGTGGCAAAAAGAATCGTGGAGGCTTGAAAAAGGGTTTCGTGGGCGTTTTGTCCTGACCTCCGCCCTAGGGATTGTCCTTTATATGGTCTTAGAAAACACTGGTCTTCGCTACACGCAAGCCTCAACGGCTTCGATGTTGGTCGCGTCGATTCCCGTCTTTGTTTTGCTTGTCGATACGGTTAAACGACGCACCCGTCTGCCTTGGGGACAAACCAGTGCCGTGATTGTGTCCTTGGTTGGGGTATGGCTTGTGCTTTTTAACGGAGCCTGGCCGCGTCTCAAGAGCGCCAACCTATGGGGCAACCTGCTGGTTTTAGGGGCCATGGCCTCGTGGATTGGCTATACGTTCTTAGGGAAAAAGCTCAGCGATCGATTTTCTAGCCTTCAGCAAACGACCTTTCAAACCCTTTTTGCCGTGCTGTTGTACCTGCCCTTTGTTATCGGAGAGGGTGGGGGCTTTCATGGTCTGAGTGGTACAGGCGTTGCCGAGTTAGCTTTTTTGGGTGTGTTTTGCTCCGGCCTTGCCTACGTGGGGTTTTTGTACGCTTTGAAAGAGCTAGGTCCTGTTCTCCCCTCAGCTTTTTTGAACTTGATTCCCGTTGTCACTGTGCTTACCGCCCTATTTGTCTTAAAAGAAGTTCCCAGCATTTTTCAAGCGGGCGGTATGGTTTTAATTGTCGGGAGTCTTAGCTGGTTGACTTTGAGACGATGAGCGAGTGGGAGTTCCCGACCCAAGGTGGTCAGTATAGATTGACGCCCTGCTTTTTAGGGTTAAGAATTCTGTCATGGTCTCTACGAAAAAAGGAGTGATCAGATGACAAATAAAACTAAACAAGCGTTTGGGCAGACGGCCCCCTGGCTAAAGTTTTTGGCGATTTTAGGTTTTGTTGGGTTGGGCGTGATTTTCGTTGCTGGTGTGGTAATGATGATTGTCGATATAAGGCCTTTCATGCATTGGGGACGTCTTTTTGGCGTCTTGTACGTGATCATCTCGGTCGTTATGTTCTTTCCTGCTCGGTGGATTTTTCGCCTGTCCAAGCAGGCTAAGCTCTGTGGTCAAGAAGATTCAGAAGAAAATCTTGAAGCCCTGGCGGTTAACTTACACCGAGTCGTGAAGTTTTATGGCATTGTTACCATCGTGTTTTTAGCCGTTTATGTCGTTGCCGCCGTGGGAATACTTCTTGTGACTCGTTTTCTGACGGGGGTTTGAAGTCTTTCGGCTAAGCTGAATTTCAAGGTTTGCAAAAAAGCAAAAAACTTTTTCCGATGTAGTTGACCACGAGGGGGAAAATTTGCTACGTTCATTTTCGCCGCTAACGAACGCGAGTGAGAAACTGGTGGTTGTGAAGAGGTGAACTGTTAAAACTTGGCGAAACGTCAAGAAAGCGGTTGACAGAATGGGGGGAAGTGGTACTAAGCTATTTCTCACGTTTTTTGTTCTATGAAATGGAAATACTTAGGGGAAGGGAGAGAGTAAGGCGAGGGGGTCTGGATTAGCTTCAGATAAAGAGCCTAGGCGCAAGCCTAGGTATTTTATGATGGAGA
>JAJXVP010000176.1 GCA_021782055.1 bacterium
AGGTTAGTAGCGCTTTTGATGCCGTATTCACATCGACGCCAACCCGGTTAACACAGCTAATCACCGTGTCTTCCAAATGTTGGTGCAAGAGTTTTTGGTCTATATCGTGTTGATATTGGCCAACTCCCAATGCGGCAGGATCCACTTTAACCAGCTCCGCCAAGGGATCAATGAGTCGTCTCCCGATCGAAACAGCGCCACGGACAGTTACGTCACAATTTGGTAACTCCTCACGAGCCAGCTCACTGGCACTGTAGACGGAAGCCCCGCTTTCAGAGACAGAGACGACGGGGATAGCCAAACCTAAATCCCGGCAAAAATCTAAGGTTTCCCGGCCAGCAGTTCCATTCCCTACGGCTATGGCTTTGACCGCAAATTTTTGCACTCGTGTTAGCAGGTCTTGCCGAGCCTCCTTTTGTCGCCCCATTTCCGCTAGGGGATAAATCACTGTGTAATCCAACAGTTCCCCTTGCGCCGATAAGACCGCCACCTTGCAACCTGTCCGAATTCCAGGGTCTAAGGCGAGAACCGGTTGAGGTCCTAAAGGAGCCGCTAAAAGGATTTCGGCCAAATTTTTAGAAAAGATGCCCACAGCTTCAAGGTCAGCGCGCTGTTTTGCCTCTTTAACCAATTCATTTTCAAGCGATGGTCGTAACAACCTTGACCAAGCATCGGCCATCGCCGTCTGCACCGAGGGACAAGGTGCTGAAAACCCCAACGTAGCAACCCCTTCTCGACGGACTAACGTCTCGGGTAAGTCAAGCTTCCATGAGATTTCTCCGGCGTCTTGAGCCCGTAAAAGTGCCAAAAGGCGGTGACCGGGAATCGTCTTCCACCGTTCGGTTCTTCCTGCCAAATCACGGAACTCTCCGTCAGGTCGTAGCTTTTTCGTAGCTTTGATTTCGAATTCTGACTGAGACAAGGCTTCTCGGAGTTTCTGCCGCACCCGTGGGGTTTCACTAAAGCGTTCTGCCCAAATATCTTGTCCCCCAGTCAGGGCTTCTTCGAGGCTGTTCACGCCGAGTTCGGGATTCACCAAGGCGGTCAAAACCTCGACGGGCGGTTCCCTGTTTTGTGCTAAGAGGTCTGCTACCGGAGCAAGCCCTTTTTCTAGCGCCATTGAGGCGCGTGTTCTTCGTTTGGGCCGGTAAGGCAAATACAAATCTTCAAGCTCTGTTAAGGTCGAAGCCTTTTTGACGAGGTCCAGAAGCTCCTGCGTTCCTTGTCCCGACTCCTCAAGCGAGTTTACAATCGATTGGCGGCGTTTTTCTAAATCTTGAACCTGAGCAAAGGTATCACGAACCAACCGAATTTGTACTTCGTCGAAATTACCGGTGACTTCTTTTCGGTACCGGGCCATAAAGGGCACCGTCGCTCCCTCTTCTAACATTTTTAAAACTGCTGAAACGCCACGTTCTGCGAGCCCCGTGCGCTGAGCCACTATCTTTATCATTTCGTCGTTAGTCATGCCCTTAACCTACTCGTTGAAGTGGGACTCGGACAAGATGCTGGACGCTTGCTCACCGTCGCGATAAAATCAGGCACTGTGAAAGCCGTGAATTACGATGAAGCCCCTCTTCTCACTATTTGGGAAGTCACTCGTTCGTGTGAACTTGCCTGCCGCCACTGCCGCGCCAGTGCTGAAAATCTCAGGTCACCTCTTGAGTTAACCCTCGACGAAGGGAAAGCCCTTATTGACGAGGTGGCGGCGATGGGAACGCCCTTGTTAGTATTTACGGGAGGGGATCCCCTCCAGCGACCTGATTTGGAAGACTTAATCCGTCACGGTCGCGAACGAGGTTTGATTGTCGCAACCATCCCGGCAGCGACCCCTCGACTAACCCGTGAACGCATCTTTTCATTAAAAGACGCAGGAGTTCACCAACTGGCCTTAAGCTTAGACGGCGCAACAGCAAAAGAACATGACGAGTTTCGCGGGGTTGAAGGAACCTTTCGCAAAGTCGAAGAAGCTGTTAGTTGGATTCACGAGGCCGGCGTTCCCTTGCAGATTAATACGGTTTTTGGGTCCTGGAATGCCGATCGATTTGACGCCTTAGCCGAAAAGATTCGTGGCTGGGGTACAAGCTTTTGGGAAATCTTTTTTCTCGTCCCCACTGGCCGGGGAGCCGAGTTAACCAGTTGCACGGCGTCACAATTTGAACAACTGTTTGAGCAAATTCATCGCTTTGCCCGCGAGACAGGAATTACCGTCAAAGTCACTGAAGCACAGCACTTTCGGCGCTTTCAACAAGAACATGGCGGCGCCGCCGCAGGGCATGGCCGAGTCAGCCTCTCGAGTCGCCCCGTGAATGCAGGGAATGGGTTCTGCTTTATAGACTTTCAAGGAAAAGTTATGCCCAGCGGATTTCTGCCCCTTGATTGCGGGAATATTCGCAAAACTCCCTTAGCCGATATTTACCAAAAGCACCCTGATTTTCGTCAACTGCGAAACCTAAGCGCACTTACCGGCCCCTGTGCCACCTGTTCCTTTCTGGAAACTTGCTCGGGAGGGAGCCGGGCGCGCGCTTGGGCCCTTACGGGTGACTATACTTCGTCAGAACCCTTTTGTGTTAAATCGGCCCCGAGTTCCGGCAGATCCACAGGTGACGCCACAGCCTCGCGGTTAGCCTTTTGAATTTCACGAAAGACTTCGTGGCGATAGACTTTGACATCCTTGGGAGCTTTGACCCCAAGCTTAACTGTATCGCCACGGATGTCTACAATCCAAAGTTCGATATCGTCCCCTATCATAATGCAATCGTCTTTCTTGCGCGTAAGAATTAACATGTCATTCCCTCCGCGCTGCCATTTCTTCGAGGATATCGTGCTTAGTACGGTATTCATCCAAGGGGCTAACGCACTGTTTTCCTTGACGATTTTTGCGGTTGATATACAGGGGGCCCTGAAGGTTTGCCGTCATTGGTCCTGAATCGGGAATAGTCACGATCGCAAAAACCAGGCAGTCGTCCATTTGTTCCACACCAATCCCGGCTAGATCCTCGATAGTAATTCCGGGATTATAGTCGTCCCGAAAAATTGACGGTTTAATCAGAATAAAGGCGATTTGCGTATCGTCCAAGGACTGAAGCCAAAAGAACGGTTTTTTATGCGCATCAAGAAGTGCAAAGGTTTTATAGTCTTCGAATCCCAAAAGGCCTTCGGGAAATTCGAGGATTTGAAGGTCATCAACAACGACCGAGCCATAGGCTTTGCTTTGTATCAATCTACTCATCTGAGAAAATCCATTAAGGTTCGAGGATAAATACTTCCAGCGGCACGCAACGTAGCATCATGCGTCAGTTCAAGCATTTTCAGCTTGGTGATTCCATCGGTGACATCAAGATCAACCAAATTCGAATTCATTTCAACGACTTTGGGAATTTCATCTTTTAATGTCTTTTCGGTTTCAGTTAAACGTTCATCACGAGCACCGAGCTCCGCAAGAGTTGTTTGTAAGTTGCTCAAACTAGCATGAATACTAGCCAAACCTTGACCTCCTAAAAACTGATTATTGCCTTTAAGCATATTGTCCCTGAGGCGAATCACAGCATCAAATAAAGAACCGCCAAAAACTTTGGCATCCGGGTTGTAATTTAAAGGCGGCTTCTGGCCCATGCTGTTTGTAATAACTCCCAAAGCCTGAAGGGTATTTCCCCCAGGACCATCTTGAAGAAACAGCTGATGTGGTTGTGTTGTCTCAAGGACCAAACCGTTGGTCACCGGGTCAAGACTAGCTTTTACCGCAACAGGAGCATTATTGATTTTGGCGATCACCGCTTGCACACTATCGCCGGCCTTCAGTGGTATCGACTTACCATCTATCATAATGGTGGTATCGGTAGGAACTGTAAAATTTTGTGAATCTACCTGAGAATAAACCCGCTGATTATCTGCCCAGAAAACGGCATTGCCAGGAAAGTTTGCTTTGATAAAAGTATTATCCGATATTTCCGTCTGTTTTTGGCCAATGGTTCCAATATAGTCCACCTGGGTGATGACCTGCCCCTCGGAACCAGGAACACGACCTTTCAACACCCGCCAAGGACTTCCGTCAATCATTTCTCCACCAAAAACAGGCTGTCCGTCTGGGCCTTTAGAATTAGCCAGGGATACTAACTCGTTGAGAAGTTCGTTGGTTTCAACTCCCATTTCACTCAAATCCGATTTCGTGTACGTGCCATTGGCGCCTTGAACCGCCAGCTCGTTAAGACGCTGAAGAATGCTCTGCGCGCGTTGAATAGAACTTTCGGTAAAACGTAGATTAGTTTGTAGTTGAGAAGCATTTTGCTCAAACTTATCCAGTCGGTACTTCCATGATTGCAAGCGAGTCGATTCAGCCGCCGCAATTGGGTCATCTCTCAGCTGAGTAAATTTTTCTTGGGTGCCCATTTCGTTTTGAACTTTCGCCATGCGAACTTCTTGGTTCCGTAAGGACCAATCCATGTCATTCATGGTCATATTCGAACTGATACGTTGCATCTCTTACACCCCCATATGCCGAATAATTGTTTCGAGCATATCGTTCCAGGTACTGATAAAGCGGGCCGAGGCCTGGTAACCATGTTGAAACTTAAGAAGATTGGACATCTCTTCGTCGATGTTGACTCCAGAAATCGAATCTCTGGTATCACGAAGGTTTTTCATAATGTCTTGTTGCGTTTCCATACTGATCTGAGCGGTTTGACCTTTTAAGCCAATACTCGCCACAGTCTCTTCAAAATAATCTCCGAAAGTTCTGGCCTGGCCGATCATGACGACAGTATTGCGAATTTGAGCGATCGCTAACGCCGCCGAGCCATCACCGCCACCTGCACTATGACCGTCAGAACCCAGACCAGCTGCGATTTTGCCCGGGTCAGCGACAAGATTTTTGTTGATCGAAATCCACGCTGCAGGATGTGTTAAAGGGGCCACGGCAAACGTTGCCCCTTTACCTGTAGGGTTCGTTCCCGTAGGAACTCCCGTACCACCAGCTAAGACAGAAACCGCTTGGGGGTTATTCCAATCGAAGGCTCCTTGAGGCCCTGAGGCCGCCAAGACCCCCGCGTACCCCACCAAGAATTGCCCCGAGTCTTCGATATGGCGAATCACAAAATCAGGGTTTTCGGGGTTGGCGCTAGGAACAGCCTTAAAGGACAGCTGGCCATCGCGGTCTAAGCGAGCTGAAATTTCTAGTCCAGAGTCGTTAATTCGGTTAATCACATCTTGAACGGTATCCGCAGGGTGATAGGCGATTTTTACCAAGCCACTGGGCCCCGGAAGGGTAAGCTGTCCAGCAAGGCCAATCAAAGCTTGAGGGTTTAATTTATGATCGCCGTTGATACGAAAAATATATGTTGAGTCAAAGACGCCTGTACCTTTTCGGTCATAACTACCATCACGGTTCAAAACCATTGGCTGTTGAACAAAAAAATCTTGACCGGTTGTCCCGGCAAGACCGTAGCCTTCTCGGTGAACCTCATTCACCAGATCCGCGAAGTTTGCGGTCATTTCATCTAAACGCTGAATCTGGCCCCGGGTATCCTTATCGCGGAGTTCGATCAAGGCCCCTAATTTTCCCCCGGGAATGTTGACAGTTTCTTTCGTGTCGGGGCGGATAATTTTCCAATAACCTTCATTGGTAGGGTCGCCGACCGTTTCTAAGGGGCTGACAATTTTTCCTTGAACTAAGTGGATGCCGCCCATGTGAATTTGAAACTCTCGGGGGTCCCTTTTATTAACAGTGGTAATCGGAACGAGTTCGGCAAGTTTGCCTACCAATAAGTCCCGACGGTCTAGTAAATCGTTCGGATGATCCCCTTGAGCCTGAACCTTTTCGATTTGGACATTGAGTTTGGCAATTTGTTTTAAA
>JAJXVP010000177.1 GCA_021782055.1 bacterium
TTCCAAGACTTGGGGAAGTTGGTCCAAGAGAGCTTTGGTGAAAGAGGTCCCTTCTTTGAAGTCAAGGTCTTCGCTGAGCCGGTTGGAGCCGTGACAAAGCCGAAGGCTCGTCCCTCCAAAAAAGATCAATGACTTCAAGAATCCCGCATCGGCCATCAGACGTAAGATGTCATGATGAAGGATTTCCTTCTCGATGACGGGGAGAAGTGCCTTTGAAGTCGATGACCCGGCTGCCCGGGCAACCTGTTCATCAAAGAGCGTGCCCATGGAGCGCCTCCTGGTCGACTAAGTCAAGATTTCGTCCAGCAGCTTTTAGATCTTGCCACGCCAGTGCCGCTGAGGCCATGTAAAGACGACGGTCGGAGTCGTAGGTAAGTTGGTCCATGAGGACCTCTGGCTTTTTCTTCGTATGGGTGAATTCGATAAAGCCCCAGGGGCCACAGGATAATAGACCACTACGTCCTGTCGTCATGACCGTAATCCTCTGCAAAGTAACTTGGGAAATAATTCCAAGATCACTCAGTACGGACTCCTGGGACAAGTAGTTGAAGTCGCCGCTTTTAACCTTGCTGACCACATGATACAGCTCTAGGCCTTTGGGGCGGCCTAGGACTTCAAAGAGGTAAACTCCACGGCACACCCGAACCAGGAGCTTTGCCTTCACGGCACGATTCAAGAGCATTTTCCAGGCTGGTCGGGTCATTTGAGGTATTAACCCTTCGAGGTCAGAAAGGGTGAACAGATAGGTTTCGGGGGTTGTCATGGTACGAAGAAACTGCTCAAGTATTCGGAGCGGTGACATGCGTTCTCCTAAGATGAGTTTACGCTTGCCTTCCCCTGAGGTCAACAGAAAGTAACGATTTTCATGACTTTCTGTATACCTCAAAAGGGGGTAGTATGACTTTTAGCCGATCGATCTTAGGCGATCTGAACAAAATTTCTTGAATACATAGAAAAATAAGTGTTATACTACATTAGTTGAGGTGCCATTATGCTCGTAGAATCGGATAAGATCATTCCTATCACGCGACTTCAAAAAGAGTTGACACAGACCGTTCGGGAGCTGGCCGAAACTGGTGAGCCTGTGTACATCCTTAAGAACAACAACATGGAAGCGGTCATGCTGACATTTGAAGAGTACAAACATCTTTCGGACCTCGAAGAGATGTTTGAGTATTTTGAAGTCAAAAATATGCTCGACGAAAGACTGCGGAACTACTCTCTGGAGAGGAATCTGGACTGGAACTCGATTAAGGAGTAACCATGATTTACAAGATCCAGTTCATTCCCGAGGCCTCCACAGACTACAAAGAACTTGACGGTAGTATTAAGAAGCTGGTCAACAAGAAAATCGAGGAAATTGAAAGAAATCCCTTCATTGGAGAAAAGCTGGGGAACAAGTTCAACATCGACCTCACCGGCTTTCTTAAAACCTATATTGCTTCAAAGAAATATCGAATTGTCTATCGCTTACTTTCACCTGAGAAGGTGGAAATTGTCGAGATTTGGGGAATTGGAAAAAGGGAAAAAGAAGAAATCTATAGAACGATTGGGAAAAGGTTGGACAAAAACTGACCGAGGAATAGCTTCGTTTTTAGAGGTGCCCTCATGTCAGTTATGGTTTCTGTAAGAGCTGGAAAAGTGCGTCGTTCAGGTAGAAGTTTTCTTTCCCGACTTTATGTTTGGACAAGAGCCCCAGCTCAACAAGATCGTCGAGATATTTCGAGGCTGTCTTTCGCGAAACCGACAGATCTCGAACCAGGTAGTCAATTTTCGTATAGGGATGCTGAAAGAGGTTGTTCAACAGCTCGTGGCTGTATAACTTCGGAACCTCAAGCTTGAGCCTCTGCTTGAACTCCTGAAAGAGCTTCTTGATGTCATGGATGAGGAGTGTGGTCTCTCGCGAAGTTTCTGCGACCCCTTCGAGGAGGTAGAGGAGCCAGGGCTCCCAGTTTTGCGTTTTCCGAACTTCTTGTAGAAGCCGGTAATATTCATTCTTCGAGCGATTGATGTAACGAGAAAGATAGAGAATGGGACTTCCCAAAAGCCCCTCTTTGACAAGGTAGAGGATATTGAGAACACGCCCCGTGCGGCCATTTCCGTCATAGAAGGGATGAATGCTCTCAAACTGGTGATGGATGAGGGCCATTTTGGTTAAAGGGTCCCAATCTGCAAGCTCGTTCCGGTTGAGGAACTCTTCGAGATGTCTCATGAGGAGGATGATGTCGTCGGGGTGCTGGGGTGGGGTATAAACCGTTTTACCTGTTGTCTCGTTCTTGAGTTCGGTTCCAGGCAACTTGCGGAACCCAGCTTGGTTCTCTTCAATGATCGATTGAATTTCAAGAATATCTCGTAGCGTGATGAGACCTGACGCCTTCACCTGCTCATGAGCCGTCTGAAGGGCTCGGGCGTAGTTATGGACTTCTTTTGCGGCTAACGTCTGGTAGCGCTGTTCAAAGCTGTCGGACTGGTAGAGGTCGTCCTGCGTCGTGATGATATTCTCGATGGCCGAGCTATCCTTTGCTTCCTGCAGAGAAAGGGTGCTGATGAGAATGCCCTGATTGGGCATTGTTTCTGCAGTAGCCTTAAGCTCGGCGAGGGCTTGGTGGGCCTTAGCCAGTTTTTTGAGTACCGCCTTAGTTTCGATATCCCCGACTTGTTCGAGTCGTTCAGGATAAAATGCTGTGGTTAGTTTTCCCATATCCCTTTCCCCGTGGGTAAAAAAACAGAAAAGTTACCCCTATCTTAGCAGACGTGGGTAGAAAAGTCGATTTTTTACCCACGTTTTGAAGGAACTCGGGTAAAACGGCGACGAAACCCACAAGTACGGCAGAGAGGCTCCACCAGATCTCCACGTAAAAAGCCCTCGTGAAGGGCTACTGATCGAGGCGAAGCTAGGATTTCTTCTAAACTTTGATTCTTGAGATTTCCCAAGGCTATAATCCCCTCACCATCAAGGCAACAGGGAACAACCGTGCCATCCGAAAGGATCCCCACTTGGTTACTCAGACCATAACAAAACCCTTTTGTATCTGCTTGAGGCAGGTTGAGGTCAGGCCATTCAAAGCGATCTGCCGAATTTAAATAGAGCTTTTCTCTGAGTTTAAACCCTGTTTCGGGATTCAGGGCTTCCTTGCGGGGAAGGTGAACGCCTAAATAGGTTTCGAGCCGAGTCAATAACCGTTCATTGTTTTTGTCGGCTTCGGCAGTATTTTGGTTCCAAAGGCGCAAGCTGACAAAACTTTGCGAACGCTTTGGATGTTCGTCAAGAAAGCTGAATAAAATATCAAAATAATGGTCTTCTTGTTCGGGAGATAGTTCCACCCAGGCTTGAAGCGAAAGGTTAAGCTGACGAAGAGCCTTCGCGTTCCATAAGACCTCTGAGTGCTTTTCAAGGAGTGTGCCATTGGTGGTCAAATTCACCTGAAAACCATAAGCTCCAGCCGTCTCAAGAAACTGGGGAAACTGCGGGTGCAACAAAGGTTCACCTTTGACATGAAAATACAGATAACTTCCCCAGCCCTGAAGTTTTTCAAGAAAATATTGAAAGTCTGGGAGCGTTAAAAACTGAGCCGGTCGAGTATCGGGGGGACAAAAGGAACACTTTAAATTACAACGATTGAGGATTTCTAGGTAGATTTTTTTGAAGGTCCTATTTCTGTGAGAACCAACAGCAAGGGGCTCATTGGTAAGCTTCATGATTTCTCTACCCCATACCTGTCGCTGACGACTGGAAGAGGACTGATGAGGAATTCTTGAAAGCATAGCGATCAAACGAGTTCATTTATAAATTCGTATGTAGCCTTAAGAACTTTTGAGTCTTACTTCCACAAGAGCTTCAGTCCATATTTCTTGAATTTTTCAAATTCTTCATCTTTCGAAATTATTGTCATATTTCTTTGAATGGATTGCCATATAAGCATTCTATCAAATGGATCAAAATGGCTGTCTTCTTCCAGTTTTGAATAACTTATTGATTCCTCAGGAGTCAAACTGATTAATTCCATTCCCATTTTTTCAGCGTAGGGAATCAAATTTTCTATCTCTATGTTGCCCAAACTTAGCTTTTTAATTTTTGTTTTTATCGCAATTTCCCATAAGGAAACTGCACTTACATATATCTCATTATCTGGGTGAACTATCTTGGCTTTTGTATCTGTAGGTATTTTCTCAGACCCTGAAATTGACCACAAGAAGGTGTGTGTGTCCAAAAGATACTTCATCGCAAACTCAAGAATTCTTCCACTGTCATTTTGAAATCTTCAGAGAAGACTATTTCTGTTTTGCCATCAAGTATTCCAATTTTTCTTTCTTTTTTTGATGCTTCAGGTTCATACGGTACTATCATAGCAATAGGGGTTTTCTTTTTACCATAGAGAATCCCAAAACTTTCTCCATGCTTCACTTTTTCGAGAACTTCAGAAAATTGAGACTTAATTTCCCCTACAGGTAGAGATTTCATATCCTTAGTATAAGATGAGTCTTCTTATTTGTCTACTTGTCAAGAAAATTGCTGTCAGAAAAATCGGCTTCCCGTGCTGAGTGCTCACTTTCTTAGATACCCGTTTTCTTGAATTAAGCGGCTTCCGCAGTGCGGACAACCTTTAAGGAATACCCAAATCCGGTTGGTGACAGTAAAACTCTGACGACATTTCAAGCAGATGTAATAGTAGGGTGGCCCTTCGTGAAAGCCACTAGGCTTTGGTAACATAAAACACCCCCATTCAAAGCATTTGCCTCAACTTATCCGTCTTTTAACTATAGTGCCCAGGATTCTATTGTGCAAATCAGAATTTTTCCAGACCTGATGAACAGCCTCCGGCAACGGATTCAACCTAAGCAGTCACGAAAAGTTTCATTCAAACCTCCCATTCCAAAGGGAATTTTAGAGGTTCCCTTACGCGAATTTCCCCATTCCCATGAGAATTAAGATTCCGTTTTCAATTTCACCAAATGCTCTCTTGTTGATGCTGGAGATCTTTTCTACAAGCCTTGTTCGATCGATGGAAGCAATCAATGAAGTCACCAGCACTGAGTCTTTCGTAAGGCCTGTCTCGGCTTTATCAAGTAAAACATTCCCAGGGGCCTCAGATAGATCAAGATTCGTGGAAAATGGAATAACAATCACTGTCTTCAGCCTGCTCTTATTGAAGTCGTTATTCTGAATTATTAGGGCAGGCCTTTTGAACCCATTTTCGCTTCCGTAGGGAATACTGAAGTCGACCCACCAAATTTCACCACGCGTCATTCTTAGTCATTTCCCTGATTGCTTCAATCGATGCATTTGTCAACTGATTGAATTCGCTTTGGTCAATCTTTGAGTAAACACGATTCAATCGTTCTGTGATATTTTCCCGCTTATGTAACGAAATAAAGTCTTCCAAGGCTCGAGCGAAAAGCTGGCTTCTCGGAATTCCTAATTCATGAGCGGTCTTTTCGGCTTCTTCATAAAGCTTGTCAGGTAAAGAAATAGCAGTTTTCATAGAGTTAGTATGAATCGGGTATAACTGAATGTCAAGAATCAACTCGCTCAGGAGGTAGTTTGTGAACTACTTAAACCGTCGCACATGTTCCATTAATCTACCAATCAGAAAAATAGGGAACCTCTAAAAATGCAGAAGGAATTTACCAAAATTTCAATCTAGGATAAAATTCCCTTGGTAATGGGGGGATTGAATGAAACTTTTCGTGACAGCTGAGGATTTAGAGCGAAATACCAAGAAAGCACAAAAAATTAGTTCTATCTTAGATCACTTAAACGAAGTCATTCCTTGGGAGTCGTTTCGTTTTACTTTGGTAAACGCCCTCAAGAAACTTAAAAAAGTTCATGCAACACCG
>JAJXVP010000178.1 GCA_021782055.1 bacterium
GCAAACTTGAAAATAAGCTAGAAATAGCCCACAACCTTAGGGCAATTGGTATGAGTGTTCAGCAGATTGCTCAAGTCACCGGGTTGTCAGTGGAAGAGATCGAAAAACTCTAGAGTGCTTACTTCAAATGTCACGAGGTTCTCCGTTAACGATGCCTCATCCAAATTGAAAGTTTGACTTGCCCAGGCAATGTTTTCCTTGTCACTGTTGCAACAGGGAGGTCTCTTACCTCAGCCCGCTCAGAAAATTGACAAAAAAGATCGTAACGTTTAAATTACAAAAAATGTTGAACCTGCTCATCCTTTTTGATGCTTTAATTTTTTTGGGCTTTGGGTTATCCAGGTTGTTGGAACCTCATAAAACCAAGGGCCAGTTTTGGTCCCTGGCAGCAACCTTTGCCGGTACTCTAGATTTTGGTCTTCATGCCCTGAATCGGCTTCATCTATTGGGAAACTATGGTCTCGACCCTACCTTGGGCTTTTTTTTAGACATTGTAGATGGACCTCTTTTGTGGATTTATTATCTGTCAACCTCAGAAACTTCCTTTAAATTGAAGTGGACCCATGGGCTTGGCTTGATCCTTGTTGTGGTCTTTACTGGCTTACATGGGCTATATCGACTTTTTCATCCAGGTGACATTCCCCTAATCTGGCAGTTGGTTCTGGGTTATTTTTTGTATTCTTGGTTTGTTCTGTTTCAATTGATTTTTTTGAGCAAAATGGCCTTTAAAGTTTGGATTCGCCGACAACAGCTTTCTCGCTATGCTTTGGTGAATGTTCTTTACTCCGTGGCTTGGACGGCCTACGGGGTTGCTAACCTGTTGTTGATCCTGACGCCGTATTACCTTGTCGCTTACTTTTGTGGAACTTTATTATTTTTGGGGATGATCCTCCTCTATCCCATCAAAATTGGCGGCACAAAACCTGACTTCGAAGGAATGCTTCAACAGAAAGTCAGCAAATCCCGTATTGTTGGCATTGATATAGCCCAAATTGTGCATAAACTAGATGAAATCATGAAGAAGGAGAAACTCTTTAGCGAAAAAACTCTATCGCTGGGGACACTTGCCGAGCGTGTACAGATCACGCCACATCAACTTTCCGAGCTATTGAACCAAGCCTTAGGCGTGACCTATACACAATATGTGAATGGTTGGAGGTTAGAAGAAGCACGGACTTTGTTACTGAACAAACCTTCTCTGAGTGTACTTGAGATCGCTTTTCAAGCAGGCTTTGGTTCAAAATCGGCTTTTAATGCTTTCTTTGTTCGTGCCACTGGCATGACTCCCAGTGAGTTCCGCCGCTCTAAGGAACTCCGTGAGACTTCCCTCTCGCTGTAGTTCTGCGAGCTTTTGATCCAATAGCGGTAAAAGGTCAAGATATGGTGACTTTTTACTGAAGGCAAGAGTAATATCTTGGTGCGAAACTGGCGGACTTAAGGTGACAAAGTAAGAACTTTGTTGAGTAGTCTTCATCCAGTATTCTCCTAAATAAAGCCCCGTCACGTAATAATCGATGTGCTTCATTTTGAGTTTCATAAAGTTTTGTACCACGGTAGGAGCTGTTTCAACCCTTAAGTGAGACGAAAGAAATTCATCAAAGGGAGACCCAAATTGGTCCCCTGCCGCGATTCCTCCGCGCAACAAAATAAGGTCATTCCAGGTCCACGTAGAAGGTAGGGCATCTGTTTTACGCATAAAAATAGCAATGGGATTGGAAAAGGTGGGGTTGTGGGCAAACACAAGCCAGCCTTCTCGTTCGGGTGTATCTCGAATATTAACAAGCAAATCCAACGAGCCGTCTCGGGCCATCTCTTGAGCCCTTCTCCAAGGCAGTACCTCGGGAAGAAACTGAACGCCTGAAATCTTGAACTGGGACATCAGCATGACCACAGCACCTTGATAAGTTTTTCCATCCGTAGACCAATCGTAAGGGGGGTAAGCAGGATTAGTGGCCCAGGTTACTGTGATCGTCTGAGCATTAAGTGAAGCTGAGACAAGAAATGATAAAATAGAAATTAATTTTATCATGTCTTTATGTTAAATCTTAAAGAGGCACAAATCAACCCTTACTTTGCTACATAGTACCCCGAGTCTTTTCTTCCTAAAGATGAGGCTCTCTATTTACTAGGGATTTCCCCTGCACTCATGAGAGTAAAGACTCTACTTTCATGTGAGTAAAGCCTCTACTGTCATGAGAGTAAAAAGCTCAGAGATTGGAATTCCGCTAAGTTTCTTGGCACTTGCAACACTGGCCTTAGCGATTACAATGTAAGAATGGAGATAAGAAGTCCACATCTTTTGGAACAACCCTGCTTTGCTGAAACAGTAATAAATGCGATGGCGGATGCTGTCTATCTTCTCGACGATCACGGTATTTTGATGGATTGCAATGAAACGGCCCTGTCGATGCTGGGCTATACCCGAGAAGAAATGGTGGGACAGCATTTTGGTTTTTGGCGTTCTCGTCACGACCAAGCCAACATACCGCATCAATTTGAGCAAGTCTTACAAAATGGTGAGTTGCAAGTTGAGCTTTTTCATCGAACAAAAGAAGGTTTAGATATACCCGTAGAGGTGAACTCAAAGACGGTGCTGATCGAGGGTAAAAGCTATGTCTTGACTCTAGCAAGAGATATACGTCAGCGGCGAGATACCGAACGTCAATTAGATTTTAACCGCAGGTGGTTGGAGCTTTTATTTGAGAACTCTGGTACCTCGAATGGGTTTTATGATACCGAAGGTCGTCTCATATTATGTAACACAGCTTCGCTGAAACTTTTAGGAGCTACGTCTCTTCAAGAGGTTGCGGGTCGGTCGATTTCTAAAATCATGCCGACACCCCAAGGCCTAGAAATTGAAAAGAAAATACAACGTGTCGCCAAGTTACGAAAAGTTGAAGTTCACCAAAATGCCATACACACTTCTGAAGGAGACATTTTTTTAAGGACCACGTATTTGCCTTTGTTAGACCCTGCTGGGGATCTAACTGGGGTCCAAATGGTGGGGATGGATATCTCAGAGCTCAAACACCAGGAACTGGAACTGCGACGAGTCAACAAATTGTACGCTTTGCTGGGAGAATTTGGTCTAAGCCTCGCTCGACAAAAATCCGCCCATGGTTTATTTGAAGAGTTTTGCCGTATTGCCGTCAAAACGGGGGATTTCCCTTTAGTCATGGTGGCCGTCATGGACCTGAAAAATGCTAGGGCGGTTCCAACTGTTTGGGCTGGGAAATCTTCAGGGTATGCAGAAGGGTTGATTTTACGATTGGATGACGAACCAGAAGGCTGGGGGCCCACAGGTCGGTGCTTTCGAACCCGGAAATATTATTATTGTCCAGACACCGAAGTTGATCCTGACATTCTTCCCTGGCGAACACGAACGAGGCAATGGGGAATTCGTTCTTTGGCTTCTTTTCCCATTTTCTTGAGGAATGAAGTGACGGCCTCATTTACAATTTATTCCGAAAAGGTGAATGCCTTTTCCTCCGCTGAAATTGAAATGTTTGAAAAAGCTGCTGCCGACCTTTCGTTTGGGCTAGAACGCTTTCATGCAGAAGAAGCTGTTGAAGCCAATTGGCATCGTTATGAACAGATGTTTGAACAATCCCGCACAGCGAATGCGTTATTTGATGCGGAAGGCCGACTACTCTTACAGAATCAACTTTTTAGTAAACTGACACAACTTCAAACGGAACATCCTTTAGGAAAACGACCCGAAGAGATTCTGCCAGGAGACTTTGGAAAAGCCTTTGGTTTATGGTTTTCCCTGGTCGCTCAAGCTGGAATAGAAGAGAGCTTTGAAGGTGAATTTACGATTCAAGGTGAGCTGAAAACCTGGCAATGCTCGTTTGTTCCTTTTTTTGATCGAGAGAATAATCTTGAGAGCGTTCAAGCTGTTTCACAAGATATTACCGAGGAGAGAAAATTAGCCGAACAACTTCGCCAAGCTCAAAAACTCGAGAGTATTGGGGTCTTGGCTGGGGGAATAGCCCATGATTTTAATAACTTACTGGGAGGAATCTTCGGGTATTTAGAAGTAGTTCAATTTGATTTAGAAAAAGAAAATGTCCTTTCTGCCCGTGAGAAACTCCTCAAAGCTCGTGAAGTCATGACCAGAGCCCGTGCTTTGACCAGTCAACTCCTAACTTTCTCGAAAGGGGCGCATCTTTCTCGTAAGCCCCTCAACTTAGGACGTTTATTACCTGAATGGACCGAGTTTGCCCTTTCAGGCTCAGATTTAGCTTTTACAGTTACGATCGAACCTGACTTATGGTCTTGCTTAGGTGATGAGGCCCTCTTGAGTCAGGTCTTCAACAATCTGATTCTGAACGCCCGCCAAGCTTCTTATGCTGGGGGAAATATTCTCGTCAAAGCTTATAATATTCCCCCTTCCTCTTTAGGAATCAGCGTAACAGATCAAGGCGTTGGAATTCCGGCAGCGGTGTTGGACAGAATTTTTGAACCTTTTTTTACAACAAAGAGCACTGGTTCTGGTTTAGGTCTTGCAACCTCTTACTCTATTGTTCAGCGACATGGTGGAAAAATCGATGTTCGCTCAACCCCGGGTAAAGGAACTACTATGCTGGTAACACTCCCCGCAGAACCTGAAGCCTTAGAAGTCAAATTACCTCCAGAATCCAACACTCCAATACATTTAGAGGGCATTGCGGTTGTGATGGACGATCAAGAAAGTTTTCAAGACTCTCTACGAGAACTTTTATCGACAATTGGAATGGATGTGAGAACCGCTTCAAGGGGTGAGGCTGTTTTGAATATTTATGAAGAATTAAGAAATTCAGGAAAGCACATAGAACTATGCATCCTTGACCTAACAATACCTGGCGGGTTGGGCGGTTTTCCCACAGCTCTCAAGTTAAGAAGTCTAGGTTGTCCAGCAAAAATCATAGGTATGAGCGGCTACTCAGAAGACCCTGTAACAGAGAATAATGCTTTTGATGCGCGCTTAACAAAACCTTTCACCTGGCGAGAACTCTTAGATATTCTCGCCAGATTATTTCAATTAGCTTAAAACTCGAAGTTTAAAAGGGAGAATTAAAGATTATCGGGGAGGGACTTATCACCAGATTCAATCTTTTCAATTTCAGCATTGACCGCTTTAACAAGCTTTTCTTTCATGTCTTTTGTTAAAACAAAATCACTGTTGTAAAGGCCGGGGTACAACTTTGAAGAAACGCTTAAAGCGATTTTTCTTTTTTGTTCATCGTTAAGTTTTAAACCAGATTTAACTTTGGGTTCTTTGGTTTTAACTTTTCCCAAACCCTCAGCTTGGCGAGCTTGGTTAATCACATCAAGTACATTTACGCGAGCACGAAGACGAACAACTTTGCCAGAGTTTTCCAGACCTTCTTCAGAACTAACCTCGAAATTTTTGGGTTTATTTTTTGAACCTACAGGACGTGGCATACAATTCCTCCTAAATAAAAAATATAAAACTATTATTTGGTTTTCGTCTAGTATCTCAGTAATTATTTATATTTATCTAGGGCTAAGAATATTTTTTAGAAGTTTTATGGAAATAAGAAAACTTACTTGGAGCGATTTTCAGGTGCGAAAAATCCTACAGTCCAGACTTCGGTTCTTAAGAATCTTCAATTTTTTTTCTAAAAGGAGTTGACTGTGTAGGGGGTAATTTGATAGTTTCATTTTCGCCGCTTGCGAGCGAAGGGATAAAACCGGTGGTCAAGTGGCGAAAAGCTGTTAGAACTTAGCGAAAGCGAAAGAAATCAGTTGACAGAATGTGAAGA
>JAJXVP010000179.1 GCA_021782055.1 bacterium
GGCCCATCGTCTACGACCAGTCGCCAACGCCTTGGCGGAGGAGAACGGGGTCACCCGAGGTAAAATCTAAAACTGTGGTCAGGACTTTGGGGAGGGGTTCGCCCGTGTCGAGGACAAGGTCCACACCGGGGATTTCTTCAACTTCGCCACCGTATTCGTATAAAACTTCCTCGGCCCAGGCGGCTTCCCACCAGCCGGGTTCGGCCAACTGCTTCGAGGCTGTTAAAGAAAACACGGGGTGCCCCAGAGCTTCGACTAAGCGGCAGGGAACCGGGTGCGCCGGAAGGCGGAGCCCGACTTCGGCCCGCTTGAACCCCCACTTCTTTTCGGCAGCCCCCAAGGTGGGTAAAACAAAAACATACGGTCCCGGCAAAAGCCGTTTGGCCGTTTTAAAGACGGCATTGGTGACCTCGGCATACTCAGACCACTGTGAAAAGTTGGCGCACAGCAACGTGGGGGTAAACGACAAGGTTCCCTTGAGCTTTTTGAGCTTTTCCAGTCCTGCTTTGGACTGAACGCTGGCCCCTATACCCCAGCTAGAATCGGTGGGGTAGGCGACCAAACCACCGCTTTCTAACAGGGTACAAGCGCGGCGCAAAACCCTGTCGTCCATATTGTGTTCGACAACGTATTCGATCATCTTTCTACTATACCGAGATTTTGAAGGCTAAGAAAGTCAAAATTCTCGTGGAACGAAGGCTGCTGGACGCCCCAGCCTTCTTACCGACGGGAGGTAAACTCTTGGATAGCTCGAAGGAAGATCGACCCATAGGACTCGGCCTTTACCTCGCCAACGCCGTGAACCTGGCGGAACTCCTGGGGGTTTTTAGGCAACTTGGCGGCCATATCCCTCAGGGTCTTGTCACTAAAGATGACATAAGCAGGAACCTCGTGCTCGTCGGCTAACTTCTTCCTGACCAATTTGAGCTGGTCGAACAGGTCAGGGTCGCCGTCAACAGCGGCCACCTTGGAGTTCGGTACTGCAGCTTTCTTTTCTTCGAAGCTGACAAACTTCACCAAAGGAACAGACTTTTCTCCCCTAAGGACAGGACTTGTCAGGGGTGTAAGCTGGAGGCTCATCCCCCGGTCGTAGGCGACAGCGGCATACCCTGCATTGATGAGTTGGGTGCCGTATTCCATCCACTCTTCGAACTTTAGATCCTTGCCGACCCCAAAGGTCTTCAAATCGTGCCAACCAGGTTCGACGATCTCTTGGGCGTGACTCCCGCGAAGGATCAGGGCGCAATGACGTAAAGTTGCCCTCCCCTGGGTACGGTAGACTGCCGAGAGGAACTTTTGAGCCGTGACGGTGCCATCAAAGGTTTCTGGGGGATTCTCGCAGACATCACAATGTCCGCAGTCTTTTTCCAAAGTCTCGCCGAAATAGCTTAACAGGATCCGCCGGCGGCAGATAAAGGACTCTGCATACTGCTTCATGCGTTCAAGCTTGGCGGCGAGAAGCTCGCGGCGTTCAGGGTTGGCATCCTCAAGGAACCTGAGCTGTCCGGCAACGTCAGCATAGCTATAGAACAAAAGTGTGTCCGAGGGTAAACCGTCGCGGCCCGCTCGGCCGATCTCCTGATAAAACCCTTCGAGGTTCTTCGGCAGATTCCAGTGGACGACCCAGCGGACGTTGGACTTGTCGATTCCCATGCCGAAGGCCACGGTGGCACACATGATGGCGGTCTCGTCCTTGAGGAAGGCATCCTGAATCTTGTGCCGAACCTCGGTCGAAAGGCCGGCATGGTAGGCCTCGGCCTTGTAGCCCAGGCGGCAAAGCTTCTCGGCCAAAGCCTCGGTCCCGGCCCGGCTCAGGCAGTAGACAATCCCGGCTTGTCCTGGGTGATCCTTGAGAAACTCTTGGAGGCGTTCAAAGCGTTTTTGACCCGGAAGAACCGAAAGATGTAGGTTGGGCCGGTCAAAGCTGGATTGGAAAACTGAATCTTCCTCGATGGCCAGTTGGTTCAGAATGTCTCGGCGGATGGCGGGGTCGGCCGTGGCTGTCAAGGCAATCAGGGGAACACCCGGCAAAATCTGGCGCAGGCGACCAAGCTGAGTGTACTCCGGCCTGAAGTCATGCCCCCAAAACGATATACAGTGAGCTTCGTCCACGGCAATGAGCCCAACTTTCCAGGTAGATAGACGGGCTGCCGTGCCCCCAGAAAAGAGCTTTTCTGGGCTGATGTACAAAAGCTTGAGTTTGCCCGAGGCAATATCAGCGAGAACAGCTTCGGATTCACCGGCGGTCTGGGTACTGTTTAGGACGGCAGCAGCCACACCATTGGATTTCAGCGCCGAAGTTTGGTCGCGTTGTAAAGCGACAAGGGGACTTATAACAAGGGTCAAGCCTTCCTGGCACAAGGCCGGAATCTGAAAGCAAAGGGACTTTCCGCCGCCGGTGGGCATGAGGACCAGGGCATCCTTCCCCTCTAGAACATGGTCAATTACCTGTTCTTGGAGGGAGTGGAAGCGTTGATAGCCATAGACTCGTTGCAAAATTTCAACAGGCGTGGGCATGAGGCAACAGTTTAGCCTATTGAAGGGCTATTCGGGAATGGCTGGCGACGGCAAATCGATAACCGGATTTTTGATAAACTGGCTATACCAAAGTCCAGAGTCTTTAACCGTGCGTTTTTGGGTCGCATAATCCACATGCACTAGGCCAAAGCGCTGAGCGTACCCGTAGGCCCACTCGTAATTGTCCAAAAGTGACCACGAGTAGTAGCCCTGTACTGGCAAACCGTCGGCGACGGCACGACCCAGCCAGGCAAGATGAGCCTTCAGGTAGTCTAGCCGGGCCGAATCATGAACTGCGCCGTTCTCGACAGTGTCGTTCCAAGCACTACCATTTTCTGTCACGATCCACGGAACCTTGGGGTAGCGCGCACTAGCTTTGTGCAGAATCTCGGCCAAGCCTTGAGGCCAAATCGTCCAACCCATCGTTGTTTTGGGAGCGTCAGCGGCCTGAAAGACTTTCACCTCGTCTGGAGAAGAGGGGTCGGCACTCACCATGAGGTCGGAATAATAGTTGAGCCCAATAAAATCACAACCCTGTTGAAGGATAGCCCCATCACCAGACTCCCCTTGGGGCATCCAGCCCTTTGCTTTTAAATAGTAAGCCGCCTCGGGGCGATATTCACCTTTAAAAAAAGGGTCAAGGTACAAGAAAAGGCCTATCTCATCGACTTTTGCGGCGGCCTCGCGGTCGGCGGCTGATGCTGTGGCGGGGCGGAAGGCCGCATGGTTGACCACCCAGCCCACACGCCCCTTGCCGCCCAACGTTTGATACGCAAGTTTGGCCTTGGCGTGAGCCAACTGGAGGTGGTAAAGGACCTGGTAGGCAAAGGCTGTGTTGCGCATTCCTGGTGCGTGTTGGCCCGTCGAGTGTCCCATCTGCGAAACCACCCAGGGCTCATTAAACGTCACCCAATCGTCCACGAGGTCCCCAAAAGCCTCAAAGCAAGCCTTGGCATAATGCTCATACGCTGTGACAGTACTGCGAACCAGCCAGCCCCCCTCGTCTTGCAGACTTTGCGGAAGGTCCCAATGGTAAAGGGTGACAAGCGGCCGAATCCCGGCCTTGACGAGAGCTTCTAATAAACTTCGATAAAAGCGGAAGCCCCGTTCTTCGCGGGCCCCACGGCCCTCGGGAAACAAGCGAGGCCACGACAACGAAAGCCGGTAATGACGTATTCCCAGCGTTTTCATCAGTTCAACGTCTTCAGGCCAGCGATGATAGTGGTCACAGGCAACAGACGGAGTGTCACCGTTTGCTACCGCTCCGGGCCGCCTCGAAAAGACATCCCAAATCGAGAGGCCTTTACCGTCCTCGTTCCAAGCGCCTTCGATTTGTGCCGCCGCTGTAGCGACACCCCAACGAAACTCCGAAGAAAATCTAAACTCAGCCATGACCACACTCCTAAACCAATGATAAGGCAAACAGCAATCGATTACTAGAAGGATTTTACGGCTTTTAGTGAAAACCGAACCAGGAGCTCGGTCTGGCGTTGCGGACGGGCCGGATCGGCTGAAAAGACAAAATCCTGCGCCCCCTTAACAGCCGCCTGATCGAGAAGAACCTGACCGCTGGATCGTTCCACCTGGGCCTCAAGAACTTGCCCCAAAGGGCCGAGCGTCACCTTCACAAGAACAACCCCTTCGACATCAGCACGACGCAAGGACCAGGGGTACACAAACTCCCCCTGGGTAACAACTGTTAAGGGACGAGGTCCCTCATGGACCTCATGCCACTCCCAGACAGGGCGCCAGGGTAAGCGTTGGGCCAACGATTCCGCCCCAAGCGCCCCTGGGCTGAACGAAAAGCCAAGGGCGAGTCCCAGCCAAAGGAGGGAGACACGCCCAAATCGTCCCTGAGTAGATTGCACCGTGAAAGGTTCCCTTAAAAATCTCACCTAAAAGTTCCACGAAAAGCCTAGCGAATAGGTGGCGGCCTCGGTAGGGTACCAGCCTCCGTAATACACTTCAGAAGGAGTTCGATCGTTAAGAAGATTTTGCGCTTTGGCGGTTAGGATCCACCCGCCTCGCAGGGGCACAGCCGCCCACGCATTCAGTGCCGTACGGGCCGAGACGGTAACCGCCGAACCCATGGCGGTGTAAGGCGAAAACCAGGTTCCTTCTACCCCGGCCCAAGGACTTTCGAGCGCCAACGCGACGGTATGAGCCGAAATCAAGGGAAGCTCGGCCCCCGAAGCGTCTCGAGCATCCGTAAAGGTGTACGAGGCTGAACTTTTTAACCACGAGGTCAATGTTGCCGATGCCTTGACCACAACGATTGCGTGCGTCGAGGTTCCGGGCAAGTTGACATTCTCAGTTCCATTGTAGGCGATTTCGTTATCCAAGCGCAGGTAGGTGGGGTCGACTTCCAGACTCCAATGAGGAAGTCTGCCACCAAACACCACAAAACCCGCATCGTAAAGGGTCCCTGTTTCGGGTAACAACTGAGGGTTTTCGGTGAACCAAGCCGAGCCGTACAAGTTAAATTGTTCGTCGAGTACAGGGTCGCGCACGGTATGGGCCGCGGTCAGAAAGACCTTTGACCAGGGCGTATTCCATACGATCGAGGCGGATATGGGCACGTCAGGAAGAATCGCTCCGTCATTGGTAAAGAGCTGAGGCCTTGCCGTTGCTTGCAAAACTATCCTATCGCGGTGCAAAGACCAAGTCACTTGTCCGCCACCAGCACTGGTCGTTTGCGTATGCCCCTGATAGGCACTCTGCGTTTCGTCAAAACCCACTTGAAAGGCGACGTAATCGTCGGCAGTGAGCGGAAGCGTCCATCTTTCGTGCAGGCCTGCACTGCCTTGCGTCAGCAACGTGGGGCCGCTGACCAGCACGCTATAAATCTGACGGGAAAAAATCCCCAGGGGGAGGTCGAACCTTCCCCCGAAAGCTAAGCCACGGGTCAAGGACGTTAGGCGGTTTTCAACTAACACGTTGTCGGGTCCCCCGTAAGAACCAGCCTGGTTGGGGTTGGCACTAAACTGCGCCGAGGTTAGCGACCCGGGCAAGTCGAAGAGCTTACGGGAATAGCTGTAATGGACCCGTGACGAAAAGTCAGCAGTTTTCCAGTTTATCCCGAAGCCGGCCGACGGTGTCCATGAGTTATTCGAGGCTTGTGCCGATACGGTTTGCTGGTTGGAGGCCTCGAGCGAAATACTGCCCGGCGAAGGGGAAGTTGTCTTATCGGCACCAAAGGGGACGTTAACCCTGGCATATT
>JAJXVP010000180.1 GCA_021782055.1 bacterium
CTCTTGGCACATAACGTTGAGGAGTCCGCCCTACAAGGTTTTGTTCCTGGTCAAAAAGATCACTCCCATAAACTTCTCGTTCCTTCAAAATTATACGGACGAGAAAACGAGATTCAGACACTCTTTGATACCTATGCCCAAGTTGCCTCAGGGCAAACCGCCTTAGTTTTAGTGACAGGGAGTGCTGGGATCGGTAAGTCATCGTTGATTCACGAGATACATAAACCTCTTTCGGCAGGTAAAGGCTACTTTCTTTCTGGTAAATTTGATCAGTTTGGTAGAGCCTCTCCGTACTCTGTCTTCTTGTCCGCGTTTGCCCAATTATTTCGCAGAATTGCGTCAGAATCCGAAGATCGGGTTCAAATGTGGAAATCACAGGTCCTAGAAAGGACTAATGGAGCCGTTTCCGCCTTATTTGACTTACTCCCTGAGCTAAAGTGGCTGACGGGGGACCAACCTCCTGCCCCGATTTTAGAACCACAAGAAGCTCAAAACCGCTTTCTTCATCTAATGGAAGGTTTAGTACGTGTTTTTGCTTCCCCCGCTCACCCCCTTGTGCTGTTCATTGATGACCTTCAATGGGCTGACTCAGCCTCCCTGGGATTTCTGGAGCGCCTTTTGACTCAGCTGGATCTTCAAGGTCTTTTCATCCTAGGAGCTTATCGTGATCAAGAAGTAGATGCTTCGCATCCGTTTCTTCTGTTGCTCAATCGGCTGAATAACGAAACTCTGCTCAAACAGCAGATACAACTTCTCCCTTTACCCCCCGAATCCCTGAACCATTTACTTGCCGACACTCTTTCACTCAGTTCAGAAGACGTTCACCCTCTAACGCAAGTTCTTACCGGAAAAACTCACGGTAACCCCTTCTTCTTTACACAAATGTTGCGGCACCTTTACGAACATCAACTCTTAAGTTTTTCACCAGAATCCACGCGGTGGGTGTGGGACCTTGCCACCATACAAAAGCTACAGGTTTCAGAGAATGTCCTGGGACTTTTGATCTCGAAACTTGAAACCTTGGCTCCTGAAACTTCACGTTTATTGGCCATTGCGTCTTGTATTGGCCCGAAGTTTAAACTCAAGGCTGTAGCGGCAGCCATGGAAACTTCGACTGATGAGCTTATGACATGGCTTCCGCAAGCTCTTGAACAAGAATTGATTTCCACCTTGGACAGTGGGTACCAATTTCTTCATGACCGGATTCAACAAGCTTCCGGTAGCCTACTCACAGCTGAAGAACAGGCTCAAACCCATTGGCGTGTGGGTTATTTTTTACTTGAAGAAGCCAAAGCCTCTCAGAAGTTCAAGGAAACACTTTTTGAGATTGTCGATCACCTCAATTCAGGGGTTTCTATTCTGACGAACTCAAGAACCGATACTGATCTCCGCATAGAATTAGCAGGTTTTAACTTAACCGCAGGACAAACAGCAAAAAACTCGGCAGCCTTCCTAGAAGCAAAAAACTACTTAGAGCAGGGTCTGAGGCTTCTTGAACCTTATGACCCTTGGCAAAACTACTATCAAACCCGCTTTCATTTACACTTAGACTTAGCAGAATGCCTAGCCTTTCTTGGTGATGCTTCTATGGCTCTAACCTTGTATCAAGAGGCCCTCGCCAAAGCGGTAACAAAACAAGATCGATCACTTATCCATGAAAGTTTAATCCACTTTCATACCAACCTGGGACAATTTCAAGAAGCCTATCAAGTCTCACGAGTAGCCTTAAAGTCTTATGCCGTCAGCCTGCCACCTGGGTTTATCCCCCCCCTATTTATTAAAGACCTCATCGTCTGCAAATCCTTATGGGGAAAACGTCGTGCTGAAGATCTACTTCAACTTTCAGAATGTGTTGAAGAAGAACACGCCACAGCCATGCGTCTGATTGCCGCCGTACTCAAAGCCTGTTATCAAATTCGTCCTGAACTCTGTGTGGCCAATGCCTTTAAACTGATCAATATGGCCCTGAGATATGGACTCATTCGAGATATGCCTGTCGCCTTTATGGCTGCGGGGGGGATTTTCTTAGGAAGCATTGTAGGCAAGCATCAAGTAGGCTGGGATTTTGGTCGTCTGGCATTAGCTGTGATCGAAAAATTTCAAAATGAAAAGCAAAAGGCTGAGGTGAATTTTATCTACGGCTATTTTGTACATTTTTGGAAACAATCAGCTCTCGACGCCGAAAAGTACTTTCATGCGGCGTACGAATCCGCCTTACAAACTGGGGATCACTTCCACCTCTCGTGTGCAGCCTGCACTTTAGTAGAAAGTGCTTGGATTCGTGGTGAAAACTTTGAAGAACTTTCCCACTTATCCCAGGCCTACCTGCCTCTTTTAAAGAAAATTGGACGCAGGGAAGCCTACGGTGCTATCTTAGCAGTCACGCAAGCTATGTCTAACCTGCAAGGAAAAACGGCTACACAGCTTAGTTGGGATACTGAAGGATTTATTGAGGAGTCGTATGTTTCTGAGATTGCTCAATATGACTCCCGTCACTTTTCTCACTTTTACTTCATTAACAAAATGCAGACCTTACTGCTTTGGCAGGAATACACAGAAGCTTGGAGAGTGTGCCAAGAATCACAAAAGTATCTTAAGTATTCCGTTGGCATGCTCCATACGACCGAACATTACTTCTATCAAGGCATGATAGCAGCTTTGAATCCCGAGTTTTCAGCGTCTCGCAAAAAATCCCTTCTCCATAGCGTTGTTAAACGCTTTGCCAACTGGGCCAAGGATAACACTGAAAACTTTGAGCATAAACGTTTTTTGTTAGAAGCCGAAGAAGCTCGACTAAAAGGAAAAAAGCAAAAGGCCCTTTGGCTATATCAGGCTGCTATTCAAGCCGCACAACATCAAAAAGCCTATCAATTGAAAGCTTTGGCGGAAGAGCGTTGCGCATGCTTTCTTCTTGCCGATGGAAACAAAGAACTCGCATCACGTCTGCTTCGTTCGGCCAAGAATGGCTATGATTACTGGGGAGCCACAGCTAAAGCGGAAGCCTTGGTAAAAGAGTATCCTGAGTTGGATTTGCATCTTTCTCAGCAAGACAGTTCTTTGAGTACTTCAAGAAGAAGGACAAAACGTCACTCTTTAAGCACGGATCATAACCTTGATCTAGATCTCAGTAGTATACTAAAAGCCACCCAAGTTATTAGCCAAGAAATTCAATATGATGTCCTCTTAGGCAAATTCATCAGTATCATCCTCGAAAGTGCCGGAGCTCAGAAGGGCTTTATTTTATCACCATCCTCGAACACTTTTAAAGTTGAAGTTCAATCAGAATTAGGACAATCTCCACTCATCTTGCACACCGAGATCAACACGAACCTGAAAGAAATTTCTGAACCTGTACTTCGCTATGTTCGCATGACCAAAGAAAGTTTCATTCTGGATTCTTCAGCTTCTGTCTTACCTTTTACGGATCATGGTCCCGCCTTAGCTTCCACAAAATCCTTGCTATGCACTCCCGTGCTTCATCAAGGACAAGTTATCGCGTTAATCTATCTGATCAATAATCTTTCTGAGGGGGCTTTCACCCCGGCTAACCTCACTGTATTGAACATGCTTTCAGCTCAAGCCGCAATCTCGATCGAAAACGCCCGGAGTTATGAGCAGCTAGAAAAGAAAGTTGAACTTCGCACGAAAGACCTAAAAATTGCCCAAGAAAACAGCGATCGCCTCCTGTTGAATATACTCCCAGTCAGTATCGCCGATGAACTAAAATACTTTGGAAAAGTCGTTCCCCGAGTACATAAAAATGTCACCGTGTTATTTACAGACTTTAGCAAGTTTACTGACTTGGCAAGCCGCATGACGCCTCTCGAACTCATCAACACTTTAGGCGAATACTTTTCTGCCTTTGATGAAATTTGTTCTCGACATGGTCTCGAAAAGTTGAAGACGATTGGCGATGCCTACATGGCAGTTTGTGGGCTACCCCTTGATAACCCAACCCATGCCGTTCGTTCCTGCCTTGCGGCGCTAGAAATGGTGGATTTTGTTCAAGCAAAACACAAGTCCGGTAGTCCCTGGAACATAAGAATTGGATTGCATTCGGGAGAGGTTGTAGCTGGTGTCGTAGGTACGAATAAATTTGCTTTTGATATTTGGGGGGACACCGTAAATATTGCTTCACGAATGGAATCCGGAGGTTCCCCAGGACGCGTCAATATCTCAGGTGTCCTTTGGGAACAAGTCTCGACCTTCTTTGAAGGGGAAATGCGCGGCATGATCTCGGCAAAGAACCGTGGTGAATTATCCATGGTTTACCTGGAACGTCTTCGCGCCCCTTATGCAGGTGACCCGCAGGGTCGTCTCGCTAGTCCAGAGTTTCTGGACCAGCTCAGACGTTGGAAAGAAACAGGTGTTCAGCCGTGAGGTTGAAATATTCCCCCTTGACATCAAGCTTGTGGAAATCTAGATTAAATTGGCAAACGATTGCTCGTTTCATCTGGCAGGAACTGTGAGGTGCCATGCTTTCTCGACCAATTTATTTTTCATCTGAAAGCATTTTGACGGCGGATGCCGTTACTACCCGTGAGCTGTTACGTCAAGTGTGCCAAAGTTTTGCTAAGGTTGGCGTAATACTCCCTGCGACCAACACTACGGGTTTATTGACTGAAGCCAGCCGTTGGTTGGACCTTCGATTTCCTGACCTTCCTCTAGAACGTCTCGTCTTGCCCCCCTCGAATTTTTCCCTACTCGCTCTGGGTGGAGCCTTGTTGATTTCTTCCAACCAAACCTTTTGCCAACAGTGGGAGGATGCCGGGGGAGAAGCGATTTTCTTTGAATCCCCCGAAGATACTCGCCAGAAGTTAGTCAGCCTCGTCATTACGTTAGCGAAAGCTCAGCGGAAAGACCAACTTCAACTATCAGATTTATACAGCCGTTGTTTGCGCTTTGCCGCCCAAGCCCACGCCCAGCAATTTTTGCCGGGAACTTCTTTACCCTATCTGACTCACCTCGTCCAAGTCGTGCAAGAAGTGATGTTAACATCGTTTCACGAACCCATCCCGTTGTCTTTGGCCATCCCCGTTGCTTTGCTTCATGATGTTTTAGAAGACACCAGTGTTACGATGAAACAATTACAAGACTTTGCCGGTATGTCTGTAGCCTTGGCGGTCGAAGCTTTAACGAAGAATTCTGCCTTACCCCCAGACCAGCAAATGTCCGACAGTTTGATAAGGATTCGTGCCGCAGGTCCTGTTGCCGCCCTAGTCAAGTTGGCTGATCGGCTTGTCAACCTTCAAGCCCCCCCTCAAACTTGGTCTGTGGATAAAATTGCGGCTTATCAGCAGGAATCTCAAGGAATATTAGAAACCTTAGGTTGGGCCTCCCCGCGCTTATCAGTTCGTCTTCAAGCTCGCCTCGAACAGTATCCCCCCCAATATAATTCTCCCACCCCTAGCCCTGGAGGGGCTTTATGAAAACCTCGTTAAATCTCAAGGGCTACGCCCAAACGGCTCGTCATGCCGCCGCTGAAGGCGCCGTCTTACTAAAAAACGACCGGCAGGCCTTACCTCTTAAATTCAATGAACAGGTTGCCGTGTTTGGCCGCATTCAATCCTCCTACTATAAAAGCGGAACTGGCTCAGGCGGGCTGGTCAATACGGCCTACACCGTAGGCATTATCGAGGGTCTCACCGCACAAGGCATCAAAATTCACCAGGGTTTACAGCAAATCTATCGGGACTGGGAAGCCCAACATCCATTTGATGAAGGA
>JAJXVP010000181.1 GCA_021782055.1 bacterium
GGATTCCCTGCTTAAGCTGGTTCATATCTTCGGGATGCACGCGATCAAACCACTCAAAAATACTGTTGCTCAGCTCATAGCTAGAATACCCTAACAAGGCTTTCCAGCGTGCAGAAAAAAGGACTTCGCCTCGTTTGAGATCCCAGTGCCATACCCCATCATGCGACCCTCGCAAGGCTAGAGCAAAGTGCTGGGCTTCGGCTTCGTCAACACTGAGGTTCTGTGGCTTCAATAGCCTGACCATGCCAATGTACCCATCAACCGCGCCTTCAAAGTCCCGCAAAACAACGGCGCTAAGGGAGCACGAAATTTCATTCCCTCGTTTGTCTTTGAGTTTGATGCGAAATGCTGTTACAGCCCCTGTGGAATCAATCTCACTGCGAAACCGACGCCGCTCCATGGGCAGAGCCAGAATGTCATCGACATGGCGACGCAAGAGTTCCAGCTTCGTAAAAGAAAGCATCTGACAAAAGCTGGGGTTGGCATCAATGAAATATCCCTCTTTCGTGGTGATGTACATACCTTCTTTTGATGTATCGAAAAAAACTTTGTAGTGGTCACGGTAAAGATACATGCGTCACCTTTGATCCGGAAGTGTCAGGACAAACTCTAAATACTTCCCTTTTTGAAAGCTCAAAGCGATGGTTCCCCCGCGTTCGGTGACAGCGGTACTGACAAACGACAATCCTACCCCCCGGCCGGCATCTTCGGTAACCCGTGCCGCCGTACTGACACCGTCAGTGAACAAAAACCGAACGACATCCGAGCGCGACCAGTGGGCGATCGTGGTTTGGTCGTAGCCTTTTTCCAGGGCTTTTTGCCGCAGAGCCAAGAGATTCAAACCTTGGCCATCGTCGCGAACCTTGACGATCAGTCGGTTGCTTTGCCGTTCTGCAGTCACAAAAATCCGGCCCACTTCGGGTTTACCAAATCGCTGGCGTTCCTGTGAGGTTTCTAAACCATGAATCACGGCGTTCTTGACTAATTGCGCTAAAATCTTTTGCCAAAAAGTCAGGTCGTCCTGCGAAAGGTTTTTGTCAAAGTCCAGCGAGGTCTCTAGTACTACCTTTTTAGAAACTTGCTGGGCTGTGCGCAAAACCAGGTTCTTTAACGCTCCCGACAACCCACGCTCGGCAGTCAAGTCGGCTTGTACGAAGTGAGTTTGAAAATTTCGAAGTTTTTGTACCAGCCTGTTGAGTTCACGACCTGTTTCTTGAAAACGTCCGAGCTTCAACGCCAGAGTCAAAAAGTCGGCATTCTGCAAATCAGCCTTGCGTTCCAAGCTTTGAATCTCGGTCTCGAGGTCGTGGATCGCCGTGACCAAAAAAGGAAGATCTAGCAACGACGCTTCCCCCTTGAGGCCATGCAACAGCCGGAACGTGAGCTTCAGGACATCGAGCGGGGTGTGCTGACCCGCCTCCATCAGCAAGTTGATCTGCCGTGATTTTTCATCAAACTCGGCCAAGAACTGGGCCAACAGGTCGGGGGCTATATGAAGAATCCTGTAAAATAATTCCATTTCACTTTCGCGTTCTTGCCTTTGAGTATTCAAACTCTTTTGTAGTTCGATTTCGGAACTGACATCGCGAATAATTCCCATGACCCGTACGACTTGACCTTGTTCAATAATCCGTCGGAACTGGAAACGTACATGACGGTTTTGAGCTTTATCGGGAGAGGCTAAGGGGACAAGTTCAATTTCTCGAAGCGGGTTAAGACGTGCTAGTGCTTGTTCCTCAACCTGTGTCTGAAATAGCACCTCTAGGAAATCAGACCACGATTCCAAAACCGCAGGTTGAACCAAAGGCGCTAAGACCTGCTGGAACGAGGCCCCCGCCAACGCACGGACACCTAAAAGCTCCTCTAAAACTGCCGAGTAGAACGGACCCAGCCGGCCCTCAGGGTCCAGAAGAAAAAGACCCTCGTGCACGTTATTGAGAATAGATAGGTAATCGGCCTTGGCAACAAGATTTTCTTGCAGGCGATCCATGACCTTGTTGTACTGGGAGGCAATTTGCCCCACCTCGGTAAAGGGCTCTACAGGGGCACGAAGGTTCAAATCTCCCGAACGGCTTTGTTGCTCTAAGGTACGAAACAAATCGTAGAGTTCTGTCGAGGCCTTATGCTCAATGACATTAAGCCCGGCCTCCTCATCGCTGGGAGCTACCCGGATGGGGCGGATACGGTTGAGGACAACGACCACTAACCAGGCGACACCAAAGGCCCAACCGCCACAGGCCACAATACCTAAAGCTTGTACCGAGAGTTGTTGAGGTGTGGTTAAACCCGTCTGAAGTAAGGCGGGGTCGCCGAACAAACCAACAGCAAGAGTGCCCCAGATCCCCGCCCCTAAGTGGACGGGGATGGCCGTAACAGCGTCGTCAATCCGAAAGCGGTCTAAAAGATGTTCCACTAAGAGCATGACAACGGCGGCTATAGCACCAACAGCAACCGACGCGGGCGCACTGATCCAAGGGGCTGAGGCGGTCGCACCCACCAAACCGGCCAGGGCTCCGTTGATCAGAACACTGACGTCGGGGTAGCCGCGAACCTTCCACCCCACCAGCAAGGCCGTAATCATTCCCGCCGCTCCCGAAAGCGAAGTTTTGAGGATAATGGCAGGAACTTGATCGTTAAGGGCCAGGGTCGAACCGCCGTTGAAACCAAACCAGCCAAACCACAACAACAACGTTCCAAAGATCGAGGTCTGAAGCCCTGCCCCTGTGACACGGTTGACCGAGCCGTCTTGATTGTAATGACCTTGGCGAGGCCCTAAGACGAGGAGCACCGCCAACGAAACCCAGCCCCCTGTGGAGTGTACAACCGTAGAACCCGCAAAGTCCCGGAACCCCAGCCGTGCCAACCAACCGTCATTAGTATTTGTCAAAGCACCGCCCCACACCCAATGACCTAACACCGGGTAGATCACAGCGGCAAAGAGAAGCGTTACCCACAAATATGAAGAAAAGCGAATACGCTCGGCCACGGCACCCGAAACGATAGTCGCCCCCGTTGAGGCAAACATGGCGTGGAAAAGAAAAAACAAAGCGGTCCAAAGGCTGCCAAAATCCACAAGAAAGTCGGTTGTTCCGCTTAGGCCCTGCCAGGAGCGGCCAAACATCAGACCAAAGCCGATTACCCAGAAAGCAAGTAAGGCGACCCCAAGATCGGTCAAAACTTTGGCCGACACGTTGATCGAGTTCTTAGACCTAACCAGGCCCGATTCGAGCATGGCAAAGCCAACCCGCATGACAAAGACTAACGCTGAAGCAATGAGAATCCACAAAATGTCGGCGGGGGTGTGGTGCATGGGTTACTCCAGCCCTACCGCAAGAAACGCTTTGTCTTTTCGCCACAGGATGGGAACGATAAACACCGGCGGTTTGAGTCGCATCAGAATGTCAGTGGGCCGTCCCTTAATGAGCATGGGAACTGAAATCAGAAAATCAGAACCAAAACTTTTGCGAACATTACCAGCAATAGTGTTTGTCAGCTCGCCGACCATATCCAGAAGCGAATCGTCGTCAGGGTCGGCTAAATCGAGAATCTCTTGTGTGAGGGTCGTTAGTAACCCCGACTCCGCTGTGAAATAGATGGCTCCTTTTCGAGGCCCTGAAATACCAATAAGCCCTGTAAATGACAAAACTGCGGGTTCGTCGCTTTTAATATAAGGGATACCCATAACCGCACTTTCGCCGGTCACTTGTTCAAAGTAATCGGTGACTACCTCGATAAAAAACTTCAGCTCATTCTCGGTCATTTTTGAACCCCCGCAACGCGCTGGATTTCATTGACCAACTGTGCCTCGGTGAACGGCTTGGGCAAAAAAGACTGCGCGCCGAGTTTGAGTGCCTTAAGGCCCGTTTGCGAATCGCTCAGAGCCGAGATCACCAAAACGCGAACACGTGGATTCAGATCTTTCAAGGCCTGCAGGCAGGCCAGACCATCCATCTGGGGCATCGTAATGTCGAGCGTCACCAGATCGGCAGGGTTTTCTTGATAAAGCTGAAGAGCATCCTGCCCGTTTGAGGCAGTTCCCACCACCTCGTAGCCCAAAGGAGCAAGGTATTTGGTAATGGCGCGACGCATGATACTGGAATCATCGACAATCATGATTTTCATACCAGATGCTTAGCAATTATCATGCCATTTTTCTATCTTCTTGTACGTAAAACAAATAAGTATGAGGCCTTTACAAACACAGATTTAACATACTTGTACTTTAATTGAGATTGTACTTACATATTTGTATTTTTTAAGATGTCATTCCCGAGAAGAAAGTCTCGCAGATTTCGGTGGAGGATTCCGTTCCGACTGCGGTCAAACTCATCGAGGGAGAGAACAAACTTGGGATAATTGTCAGGAATGCCCTCAAGAACGCCAAATTCACGCTCAAGAGTTTCGTCGCTGGCCAGCAGATAGCAAACTTGAAGATAAACTATCGTGTTGTTTTTGCTGGCGCAAAAGTCAACCTCAGCATTTTTTGCTTTTCCCACCGAAACCGTGTAGCCCCGGCGCAAAAGTTCCATCCAAGTCCTGTCGTTGAACCAAGTGCAAAAGGCAAGCAGAACGGCAATATTCGATGTAGTTGTAGATAGTTTCGGTAGACGTATTGCCTATCTTGGCCATGAAGTACAAAACTAATTGTCGTAGCTGAGCCAAATCGCGAACGTTGTTCCGCTGAGGTACTGCTGGCTGTCGGCGTCAGAAAAAGGGTAATTGTAAATGAACGGAAACCCTCCCCTTACCAAGTAAGGTAATTTCAACATAACGCCCGGCCAAGTAGGTTGCCAGTTCCCACGAAAGCAAATGAGCGTTCGAGCGCGATTCTGCCTTTTGCTTGTCGACGGCGGCCAGAACGGCTTCACGGGACCGTACCCGAACATCAGCGACCGATTCAAAATTCAACGACAGGAGCTGGGCTTCTAGCAACCCCTGTTGGCGGAGTTCCCCTTGAATGAGCCCAAGTAAGACAGATTTGCCACAGCGACGCACACCCGTTAAAACTTTTACTTCTAATTCAGATAGGTCGAAAATCTATCAATTCACCATCCTCAGGTACGAGAATGCGCGTACCTAACGAGTTTTCTTGTAGCCAATCCCTCAGATACGACCGGCTTGTGTGACAGTGATTGATTGCGTCCATATGAGCTGCCACTAGAAAAGCGCTAGGGGCCAGCCGCGCAATTTCAGCAAGATCGCTCGGTGTAAGAGTAATGGGCGTCCCCCACCGAAACTGTGCTGACCCGGCATTGGCAAGGATTCCGTCGGGTTGGCAAACTTGAATAGTGGCACGCAACCGGTCGTCAAGGACGGCGTCACCGGTCAAAAGTACGGTCTTGCCGTCGGCTTCAATGGCAAAAGACGACGATGAACCTAAAAGCCACCGCCACAAAATGTTCTGGGCGTGATGCGCCGCAAACCGACGAAAACGAAGCGAATGCCACTGCAATTCCCTGTCGATCGGCCGAACATCACTAAACCCTTGCTTGTGAAACCAGCGTGCATCTGCAACAGAGCAAAACAAAGGCACCTTCTTGGGAAGAATCGCGGGCTTAGAGTCGGCAAAATGATCAAAATGTCGGTGGGTTACGAGAATGGCGGTCACCGATTGAACCACCTCGTGTACACTACAAGGCAACCCAACCAAGGGGTTCCGCTTTTGAGGGAAAGTGAATGGAACGCTGGCAAGTGACCCCTGATCAGACAAAAACG